>JASFPU010000214.1:0-5857 GCA_050115855.1 Holophagae bacterium | reverse complement strand
CCAGCCGCCGACCTGTCGGTGGGCGTCGCACGACACGAGCAGCGCCGATCCGGTCACCGCGATCACTCGGCGGCGGTCCGGCAGTGGGCCGTAGTCGGCCAGGCTGATGCCGATCCCCTCGTCCCACGCCCACGCGTCGTCGGTGACGTTGAGGCCGAGACTGTTCAGATGGTCGGGCGCCCAGTCGATCAGCAGGGTCGGTCCGGCCGCGGCCACCCACTCGTCGGCGGTAACGGCCTCGACCAGGGTGGCGAGGGCGTCGGGCTCGGAGCGGGTGTCGTTGTTGACGAAGTAGTAGAAGTCGGCGCTGCCGAGGTGGTTCATGGCCCAGTCGGTACCGACGTTGTTGGCCTCCGAGAAACCGACCGGCGCCTCGGTTGCGACGACGTGCACGCGGGGCGACGTCTCGGCCACACCCGGCAGCTCCTCGTCACAGCCGTTCAGCACGACCACGACCTCGAGGTCGACGCCGCGCGAGGCGAGCAGCGACGTCAGGCAGACATCGAGCATGTCGCGCCCTCGGTGGTGGATGGTCACCGCATGAACACGCGCCATCAGCGCACCGACCCGGATGCGTGGTGTCGATCGATCTCCATCGGCTGAGCAGCCCCCCGGTCTGTCGCGCCATTCTCGGCGAATCCGGAGGAGCGGTCAACGCGGGTATAATTCAGCGCGAACCGTGCTGTGGAACGACCGACCCGGTCGGGGATTGGATGACCGACATCTCACACGACACGATCCGTTTCCTGGGCTCCACGCGGCCGTATGCCGACGGCGCCGAGAACGCGGTCCTCGAGTCGCTCGGCGCGGTGGCCGATCGATCGGACGGCTCCGACGAGCTCCGCCGGTGCGCAGTCGACTGGCCGACGACCTACCACTTCAGCCCGAAACGGAGCAACCTGCTGCGTCCGTTCGACATCTCGCCGCACGACCGGGTGCTCGAGATCGGCGCCGGCGCCGGAGCCGTGACCCGGTACCTCGGCGAGCTGGGCGCCTCGGTGGTCGCGCTCGAGGGCGATCCGGACCGGGCTCGGGCCGTCGCACGCCGGTGCGCGGATCTCGACGCCGTCGAGGTGGTGTGCGGCCCGCTCGACGAGCTCGACGATGCCGCCGGCTTCGACGTCGTCGTCATCGTCGGTGTTCTCGAGTACGCCGGACCGTGCCCACCAGCGTCCGGCGACCAGCTGGCATTCCTCGAGCTCGCCAGTCGCCTGGTGCGACCCGACGGCGTGCTGCTGCTCGCCATCGAGAACCGGCTCGGGCTCAAGTACCTGCTCGGCTCGAGCGAGGACCACCTCGGCGAGCCTTGGGCAGGCGTCGAAGGGTACCCCGGTCGCCCAGCCACCTGTACCTTTTCGCGCAGGGCGTTGCGGGCGATGCTCGATGATGCCGGCCTGACCGCCCGACGCTGGTTCTACCCGTTCCCCGACTACAAGCTACCGCGGGTGGTGCTGTCGGGGTCGGCGTACGAGCTGCCCGACGCGACGACGGTCGTCGACAACCTGGTCGGCCGGCCGGTGCTCGACCTCGCCCACCCGCCGACACGCTACTGTGACGACCGTGCGGCCCACCTGAGCTTCCTCGAGGCGGGCCTCGGTCCAGACGTCGCGAACTCATTCCTGGTCGCGGCGGCGCGCTCCGGTGCCACCCTCGACCAGCGGGCGGAGCGAGACGCTCTGGCCTGGCACTTCAGCTCCGACCGGCGGCGGCCGCTGCGCCGCCTCCAGGTGGTCCACCGCGACGCCGCCGGTGCCCTGCGAGTCAGCGCTCAGCCGGTCAGTCCGGGCTCGGATCACGCGACACCGCCGTGGCTCCGACACCACCCGAACAAGGACGAGGCGTTCTTCAGCGGCGAGACGGTCGAGCAGCGGCTTCTCGGCTTCGCGCGCCACAACGACCTCGACGGGATCTCCGGCGCGCTGGACGCCTGGAGCCGCCGGCTCGCCGATCGCGAGGTGGCGCCGCCGACGAACGGCGACGACAACGCACCGTACGCGGCGAGGGAAAACCGTCCGGCCCTGCCGGCGGACCACCTCGACGTCAGCCTGTCGAACTTCGTCGACCACGACGGGCGGCTCGAGTTCGTCGACCGCGAGTGGCTCGTGGCGCCGGCGGTGGACGCCGCACTGGTCCGCTATCGGGCGCTCTGGTACGCCGCCGTCGAGCTCGTCGTCGGAGGCAGCCCACACCCGTTCGGGGCCGACGCCGACATCGACACGATCGCGGCCCGGCTCGCGTCGCTGATCCGCCTCGACGTCACCGTCGATCTGAGCGCCAGGTTCGTTCGCGACGAGGCCCGGATCCAGGAGGCGGTCACCGGCGAGCCCGCGGCACGGGTCGAGGCACAACTGCGGCAGCTCGGCGCGACCAGCCGAACCGATCGTTCGGTGGCATCGGAGCTGCCGGTGTCCCAGCTCCGACGTGACCTCGTCGAGCTCGGCAGCATGCTCGATCGGGTGACCAAGGAGCTCGAGGCCGAGCGGGCGGCGACCGAAGCCGAGCTGGGCACGGCACGGGCGTTCCAGGAGCGCTTGACCGCCGATGTCGAACGCTCGGTCAGCCAGCTCGACGAGGCGAAGGCCTATCAGGAGCGGCTCGAGACCGAGCTCGTCACCATGCGGGAGCAGATCGACGAGGCGACGGCCTTCCGGCAGCGGCTCGAGGCGGAGCTCGACGCCCGGGACCGGCAGCTCGCGGAGACCGTCGCGATCGGGGATCGGCTCGCCTCCGACCTCGCTCGACTCGAGACGTGGCGTGCGGACACCGTCCGGCGTCCCCTGGTCCGAATCTCACTGGCGGTTCATCGTCTGATTGACCGGCTGATCGGCCGGCAGCGCTGACTGAGGTACGATCCACCCATGACTTGGCTCCCCCGTCGCTTCGTCAGTCCGGCCGTCATGGCCGTCGCTCTGCTGTCGTCGGTGGCGGCCGCCGCGGATGAACCTCAACCCTTCGAGGAGGTCGAGCTTCCGGTCGCCCCGTTGGTCGTCTCGGTCAGCAGCGCGGACATCAGCGTGGTGATCGGCGACGACGCCGCGCCGGTGCTGCGCTGGCGCAAGACCGACCCCTCCGAGCCCGGCGTCGCCGACCTGGCGCCCGCGTCGGTCGGTGGGACGGTCACCGTCGAGCGTCCTCCGCTGCCGGACGGCGCCACCACCGCCCGGCTCACCCTCGAGCTGGTGGTCTCGCCGTTTGCCGGCGGCCTGACGGTGGTCGGTGATGACATCGAGCTCGCCATCGGCTCGCCTGCGCCCGCGACACAAACCGACGCCGACCAGATCGCCAAGGAAACCCAGATGGCGGCGCGACCTGTCGAGCTCAGGCTCACTCGTTCGCGGGCCCAGTTGACCGGCATCGGCGGCCTCGTCGGTGAGGTCGACGACTGTCTGCTCGGCGCGAGCGGAACCACCGGCTCCATCAACCTGACCGTCAACGCCGGCGACCTGCGCGTCGAGAACCATCGGGGAACGCTCAAGCTCGTCGGCCAGGAGGCCACGGTCGTCGCCGAACGGGTCCGAGGCCCGATCAACATCCAGCAGACCGGCGGCAGCGTGATGCTGAGCGACGTCGAGGCGTCGTTCAACATCACCGGCACCGACTCCCAGGTCGAGTTCGTCAACTCCCAGGGCAACGGCACGGTGGGCGGCACCAACACCAGCATCAGCGTCCGCGACTCCAAGCTCAATCGGCTCAACCTGCGCGGGACCTCGAACTACATCAACCTGTCCGGAGCCAGCGGCACCACGACCATCGACCTGGCCGGCGGCTCGCTCACCGCCGATGACGCCGCAGGCCAGCTCAACGGCGGCGCGCGGGACGGCGCCGACGTCGCCGTCACGATCTTCTCCGGCGACATCAGCCTCAACCTCAGCGGCGGCGCCCGCGGCGACCTGCGGGACGTCGACGGCAACGTGTCGGCGACGGTCAAACAGGGCGAGCTCGATGTCGACGGTGCGAACAGCCTCGCCATCAACGCCGACACCGGCTGGGTGACTGCGAGGGCGATCCGCCAGCTCACGAAGTTTCAGGCCCGATCGAGTCAGGTCGAGCTCGATCTGAGCGACGCCTCGGAAACCGACATCGCGCTCCGGGTCGAGCGCGACTCGTCGCTCCGGGTCGAGCTCGCGACACCCTGCCGCGTCCGCGTCACCGGGGTCGACGCCACGCTGGCGAGCCAGGTCGAGGTGCTCGGGTGCGAGCTCCAGTTCGGTCAGGGCCGACGCTGGGCGACGCGGCGGGTGCGAGGTGTCGACGGCAACCTGCCGACGACGCTCACCGTGACGATGGCCGAATCCGGCGAGCTCGTGGTCGAGGGGCGCTGACGCCGTACCCCGGAGGGGCGAACGACGGTCAGCGCCCGCTCGGCACCGCCGCAACGGCACAGCGTGCGCCCGTGCCCGGACGCCGGCCGACGACGTAGAGGGCGAGCAGCCGCCGCGGCCCGCTATAGTGGCGGACGCTCGGCAGCAGCACGTCGCCGTCGGGCAGCGCCACGCCACCGAACGACAGCTGGTCCTCCCGATCGATCAGTGTCTCGGGCTCGGCCCACGACCGCCCGCCGTCGTACGACCGGCGGGCGAGGATCTCGGCGCGGTCGTACGACCCGCCACCCGCCCGCTCGTCGGACGAGGCGATGAACCACAGCTCGCCGTCTTCGAACCGGACGTAGCCCCCGGGTTCGACGTCGCCGCCGCGCCACAGCACCGTGCCGTCGGACCACGTGCGGCCACCGTCGAGCGACCGCAGCTGGACGATGGTCGACCGTCCACCCTCGACCTTTTCGCGCTCGACGGCGAGCAGCACCGTCCCGTCGTCGAGAGCCACGGTCCGGCTGTCCTCGAGCCGGACGCCCCGCGGTTCCGTGGCGGCCGTCGTCGGCGCCGACCACGTCGTCCCGCCGTCGGTCGACCGGCGGACCCCGACGCGGTAAACCGCATCCTCCATGTCGTCGGGCCGGTCGACCTCGGTCGCGACGAGCAGCACCGAGCCGTCGATCATCGACGCCAGGTCGGTGTCGATGAAGATCCCGGGGGTCGCGGCGACGGTCACCGGCTCGTTCCAGCCGCCGCCGACGCCCTCCGACACCACCAGCAACCGGCCCGGCGGGTCCGGCTCGGCGCATGACACGAGCAGCCGACCTCCGACCTCGGCGACGTCCGGCCACCTGCAGCGCACCGGAAGATCCTCCCGACGCCAGCTGCGGCCGACATCCGACGACCGCAGCAGCTCGACGCCGCCGGCGGCGATGACCAGCTCGTCCGAGCTGCGCCGCAGCACCGCCACGTCGCCGGACGTGCGGGTGACGCGGCAGCCGTTCGGCGCCGTCGGTGCAGCGGACGGTCGTCGGTCGACGGTCCCGACACAGCCGAGGGCGGCGGCCGAGAGCACGAGCGAGCACCTGATCAGCGAACGGTTCACGATGACGGATGATACCCGCTTCCGCGCGGCATTCCCGCATGGCTCTCCGGGTGTCCGGGTTAGACTGACACGACACCGATGAGCCTGCCCGAGTTCTTCCACCGGTTCGCCGCGTGGCCCAAGAGCCTCGTCCGACGCCACCGGTACCGCCGGGCCCTGCACCTCGACCGTCCCGCCGGAACCGTGACCTACCACGTCGTCGACTGGTCGGCGCCGCCGCCGCCCCTCGTCGAGCTGCAGCTGGCCGCCGACGGCCCGACGGCGATCGACCGCGACGAGGCCGAAGCGTGGTGCCGCAATCAGACCCTGGCCGAGCTCCGCGCCGTCGGCCGCCGGCGCGACGGCTCGGAGGCCTGGCGGATCGACCCGCCCGATGCCGCCCTCGCGACCGCACGCGCCGCCTGGTTCGCCGCACCCGGGCGCCTGCCCGACGTTGTCG
>JASFPU010000213.1:0-5878 GCA_050115855.1 Holophagae bacterium | reverse complement strand
CTGTGAGACGTACCCGGCGCCCTCGAAGGCGCCCACCGTGCCGAGCAGGCCGCTGTCGGCCATGAAGCGGTCGACCGCGTTCACCCTGTCCGCTGCGTGCGCTTCGGCGGTCCGGGTCAGGAGGTCGCGGACGATCTGCATCGTCCCGCTCTTGGCAGCCCGGGCGATCGCGCGGTCGAGCGATCGGCGGACCTCCTGGTAGCCGATGTCGGCGCGGTCGAACTGCGCCTTGCCCCACGGTGTCGGCATCGGTGTCTCAGGCGAGATGAGATCGGCCCATTTGATGGCCGCGCGGTCCGCCGTGGCCGAGATGTTGGGTTCGACCGGCTCGAATCCGGCCGGGTAGAAATCTGTGTACGAGGTGCTCGACGTGTAGTACTCGTCGGCGAGCCCGCCGAAGGAGTGCCCGAACTCGTGGAGCATGAGATACCCGGCGAACGGTCCGTGCGCGGTGAAGCTGCAGTAGCGATTGAAGATGCCGCCGCCGCCGTACCGCTCGTGGTTGATCATGATGATCAGCGCGTCGTACGGTGCGTTGGCGGCGATGTCCCGGAGATCGCGGTTGGACTCGGTGAGCAGGTACCGCGGCGAGCCCAGCGTATTGAACGACGCGCCGAGCGCGGTGTCGCGCCAGATGCCGCGGGTCGGTTCGTCGCATCCCGGCTCGTCGGACGGCAGCAGCACGCCGCGGACGCTGATGCGATCGCGGGCGTCGGCGTACGGTTGCTGAGACAGCAGAAGGTCGCCGAAGCGTGCCAGATCGGCCCGAAACAGAGCGATGTCGTCCACGGTGTATCCCTCGCCGATGATCGCAATGTCGAGCGTCGTCGAAGGGGGGCCGACGACGTGGTGCTCGATGACGCGGACGCCCGGTCGCGGCCGCCCGGCGACGATGCCGTCGGTGCCGGGGTCGATCACCGTGTCGAGCAGCACCTGGTCGGCGCCGTCCGGCGCCGTATGGCTGACGATCAGCCGGACGGTCCGCCGTGGGTACGGCAGGAGCACGGACTCGTGGAACACCCGCCACGTTCCGGAGCGCGCCGGGTCGGTGGTTTGGTACTCCCCGAACAGGCTGTCGAAGCCGTATCGGTACAGGGTCGCGCCGCCGTCGGGTGCGACGAGTCGGGCCACGAAACGGCCCGACACACCCGGGTCGACCGCGCCGTGGACAGGACCCGCCCAGCCTGGGTAGTGGATCAACCGGTCGAGCACGACGCGCTCGGCCTCGGCGTTGCCGACGAGGTAGAGGTCGACCCGCAACGTCGCATCGACGAACGTGTCGTCGAAGTCGATCGCGCCGGCGGTCGGAGTGGCGAACGTGACGATCCAGAGCACAACAGCGACAGCTCGAACCAGGTTCATGACACCCTCCGTGGTCGGGCGCGTGTGGGCGGCATCGCACCGACTGCCTGGCATCCTATCGCAACGCGACGGAATGGCCGGCCGCGTCCAGCGTAACCGGTCGACCGGGTCCGACGTATTGGTACTCGTGAGCATGGTCCGCGTCGCTGTCGCCATCGGCCTCCTGTCGATCGCGCCGTCCGTCGACCGGCCGGCCGCCGCCGAGGTGGGCCGGCACGCCGGGTGGGTTCGTGCGGTCCGGTCACACGGTCTGGATCCAGACCGTGTGACCGACCCGTTTCGTACCTCGCCCGAGATGGAGGCGTGGGTTCGATCCGTCGTGGCCAGTGAGACGTGGGGCAGCGACCTCGACCGCCTCGCTCTGATCCAACGCGCCCTGTTCGATGCCGACGCCTTCGACTTCGTCTACGACGAGGGCCTCACCTTGACCGCCGAGCAAGCGTTCATCGAACGGCGAGGCAACTGTCTGTCGTTCACCGTTCTATTCGTGGCGCTCAGTCGCAGCGTCGGTATCGACACGTTTCTGGTTGCCGTTGAACGCGACCCGGAGGTCGAGCGGGACGGCGACCTGGTGGTGATCAATCGCCACGTCGTCGCCGGTTACCGCTCCGGCAGCGGCCTCGTCACGTTCGATTTCACGACTTCGTCGACGGCGCTCCCGGCCGAACGGCGGGTGATCGACGACGTCCGGGCATCGGCCATGTTTCACGCCAATGTCGGCGGCGCTGAACTCCGGGTCGGTGACAATCGCGAGGCGCTCCGGCACCTGGAGATCGCGACGAGGTTGGCGCCAGACTGGTCTTCGGGGTGGGTCAATCTCGGTGTGGCGCTGGCCCGGCTCGGCGACGACGATCGGGCTTTCGCGGCGTATCGCAATGCGCTGGTGGCGGATCCGGGCAACGCGTCCGCGTTGAACAACCTGTCGGCGTTGTACGCTCGGTCGGGCAGGACCGAGGAGGCGACCATTGCCCTGCGTGCCGCGGCTGAGACGACCGACAGCCCATTTACGCTGATCGCCATCGCGGACTCCGAGATCATGTCCGATCGACCCGCCAAAGCCGCGCGCTTCCTGCTGCGGGCGAGGCGGCAGCACCCTCGGCAGCCGGAGGTGTTCGACGCACTTGCCCGGCTCGCCTACGCGCGGGGCCACACCACTCGGGGCGACCGGTTTCGAGCCCGGGCCGACCGGTTGCGCGAGCAACGCGCCGCTGACTGACGACCTGCCGCTCACATTGGCGCCTGTCGGGTCGAGGATTGCAATCCTGCTCTGAAGGCGCTATCACTGAGAGCATGGATCGATGGCTCGTCGCCACTGTCGCGCTGGTTGGAATCGCGGTCGCCGCGTCGGCCGCCGTGCGGCCGCCCGCGGTCGCCGGCAGCTTCTACCCGGGTGATTCGGCTCGGCTGCGGGCCGAGGTCGAGACCATGCTCGACGATGCTCGCGCTGCGCCCTCGAAGTCGCCGGCCCGCGCCGTCGTCGTGCCCCACGCCGGGTACGCGTTTTCCGGGCCGACGGCGGCGTTGGCGTTCGCGCGGCTGCCGGCCGCGGGCGTCCGACGGGTGATTGTGCTCGGGCCGTCCCATCACATGAGCTTCGCCGGGGCTGCGCTGCCGTCCGAGGGGCTGTCGGCGTTCGCCACGCCGCTCGGAGAGATGGCGCTCGACACCGAGGCAATCGCACGTCTTCGTGGGCGACCCGGCTTCGGCGGTCCGGCTCGCGCACAGGGACCCGAGCACGCACTCGAGGTCGAGCTGCCGTTTCTTCAGGTGGTGGCCCCGGACGCGACGCTCGTTCCCATCGTGGTCGGCGGGAGCACCGACCTCGCCGGGTGCCGTGAGATCGCCGAGGCGGTCTCCGAGCTGCTCGACGACGGCACCGTCGTCGTGGCGTCGTCCGACTTCACCCATTACGGCGAGCGCTACGGCTGGGCCCCGTACAGCGGACCGAATCTCTCTGACACGTTACTCGAGGTCGGCCGTGCGACGGCCCAGCGCGTCGCGGCGGGCGATCCCAGGGGACTGGTGACCCAGGTCGAGGTGACCGGTGACACGGTGTGCGGTGTCCGCCCGCTCGCCGTGCTGGCAGCGCTCGTCGAGGCCGCATTCGATGGCCGCGGTGAGGTGCTCGACGTGACCACGTCGGGCCGTATCACAGGTGACGACGACCTCTCGGTCACCTACGCGGCGATCGCGTTCAGCGGTCGATGGACGGCGTGGCGCCGGCCGCCGCGGACCACCGGCGATATCGGCGCGGCGGCGGGCGCGGCGCTCGTCGATCTCGCTCGGGCCACGCTCCGAGGTCGTCTGGCACACGACGCCGGCGTCGCGACGTGGTTCGCCGAGCACGGAAACGCGAGTTGGCTCGAGGTTCCTGCGGGCGCGTTCGTCACCGTCAACCATGCCGGCATCGAGGCCGGCGAACCGGGCCGGCTGCGCGCGTGCATGGGGGTGATCGAGGCGACCCAGCCGGTGGTCGACGCGGTGACCCGGGCGGCGGTGTGGGCGACGCGCGATCCCCGCTTCCCACCGCTCGAGCTCGACGAGCTCGACGGGCTCGAGGTCGAGGTCTCGGTGCTGTCGCCAACGCACCAGGTGCCCTCCTACCGCGATATCGAGGTCGGCCGCCACGGCGTGTTTCTGACCAAGGACGGCCGGCGGGCGGTGTTTCTGCCTCAGGTCGCCACCGAGCAGGGGTGGAACCGCAGCACGATGCTCGAGCACCTGTCGCTCAAGGCCGGGCTGCCGTCCGACGCATGGCGCCACGGAGCCACCTTCGAGGTGTTCACCGCCAAGGTCTTCGGAGAACATCGGTGACGCGGCGCGTGACCCGTCGTGAGCTGGCCACCCTGGTCGGCGGTGCGGTCGTCACGGCAGCGATGACTGGACGGCGCGAGCAACCGGTTCGGCTGCCGGGCGTGGTCGGACTGGCCGAGCTTCGGCCGGGCGACGACTCGACGGTGACGGCGGACGCGGCCTCCGCCGCGATGAACCAGGTGCTGGTGGCGGCAACCGGCGCCGAGGATGCGCGGTCCGCCGTGCGGAGGCTCTTCAGCGCGGACGATGTGGTCGGTGTCAAGCTCAACTGTCTCGGCGGTCGGCGCATGTCGCCGCGGCCGACCGTGGTCGGCGCGCTCGTCGATCTGCTCATCGCAGGTGGTGTGGCACCCGACCGGATCATTCTGTTCGACCGATCGAGCCGCGAGCTCGAGCGGGCCGGTTTCGACATCCGTCGCGCGGGCGACGGGCCGAGGTGTTACGGAACCGACAACGACTATGATCGGCTGCCGACGGAGTCGGGCGCGATCGGCTCGTGCTTCGCCCGGCTCGTGTCGACCACGTGCACTGCGCTGCTCTCGTTCGGGGTCGTCAAGGACCACGATCTGGCCGGCGTGTCCGCCGGGCTGAAGAACTGGTACGGTGTGATCCACAACCCGAACAAGTACCACGACAACCACTGCGACCCCTACGTCGCCGATGTCGTGCGCCACCCGTTCATCCGCGACAAGCTGCGGTTGACCGTGCTCGACGGGGTCACTGCCCAGTGTCACGGCGGACCCGCGTATCGCGCCGGGTCTGTCTTCGATCTGGGCCGGATCGCGGCGAGCACCGACCCGGTCGCGATCGATCTCTGGGCGTGGCGGGAGATCGACGCCGAAAGGACGAGACGCGGGCTGCCGACGCTGACCGAGGCGGGCCGACCGCCGCGCTTCCTCGCGACCGCGGCAGGATACGGTCTGGGAACGGCCGATGCCGACGATCTCGTGGAGGTGACGGCATGACGATCGACCGCCGGCGATTCGCCGCGCTGCTCGCCGGCAGTGCCGCTGCCGCCACGGCGCCGATGGTGTCCGCCGACCGCACGGTTCGTGTCGGTCAGATCTTCGACGGCGGTGAGCTGCCGGCTCGAGAGGCCTCGTGGTATAGGAAGCTCGACGAGGGGCGGGTCGAGTGCGGCCTCTGCCCGCACGGCTGCAAGGTGGCGGATGCCGAGCGCGGCACCTGCGGCGTGCGCGAAAATCGGGGCGGAAGGTACTACACGCTGGTCCACTCGCTGGCGTGCAGCGTGCACGCCGACCCGATCGAGAAGAAGCCGTTCTTCCACGTGATGCCCGGCGAGCTCGCGCTGTCGTTCGCTGCCGCCGGCTGCAACGTCGAGTGCAAGTTCTGCCAGAACTGGGAGATCTCGCAGTTTCGGCCGGAGCAGGTCCGCGCGACCTACCTACCGCCGGAGGCGTTGGCCGCGCTCGCAGACCGCGCGCACGCCAAGCTCACCGCTGCCACCTACTCCGAGCCGGTCGTGTTCTGGGAGTATGTCCGGGACGCGGCCGAGGTCGCCCGCGAGACGGGGCTGACACCGACCGTGGTCAGCAACGGCTACATCCAGGAGACTCCGCTCAAAGAGGTTCTGCCCCTCCTGCGAGCGGTCAAGGTCGACCTGAAAAGCTTCCGGGACGAGTTCTACCGCGATCAAGTCCGGGGCGAGCTCGAACCGGTTCTCAAGTCGCTGGAGACGATC
>JASFPU010000212.1:0-5900 GCA_050115855.1 Holophagae bacterium | reverse complement strand
CGTTGCCGGTGCGGCGTGGTGGCTGGTGCCTCGGGTGAGCGACCCCCGTACCGTGCTGGCCGGCGCGGTGGTGGTCGGCGGTTGCCTGCAGGCGGGTGTCCAGGCGCCGGCCGTCCGCCGGCTCGGGTTCTCACTGCGGCCGCTGTGGCGGGCGGCGAGCGATCGACGGGTGCGCCAGGTTCTCGTGCTCATGCTGCCCGGCATCCCGGTGCTCGGCATCAACCAGATCAACCAGCTGATCTCGAACCGGTTCGCGTCGTTCATCGACGGCGGGGTGAGCTACACCTACGGCGCCTACCGCGTCACCGAGCTCGTCTTCGGTGCGGTGGTGGTGCAGATGACGACGGTCCTGTTGCCGCTGCTCTCCAAGGAGCTCCGTACCGATCCGGAGCAGGCGTCGAGGACGCTGCTGAACACCATCAGCCTGGTGAGCTTCGTGACCCTGCCCACCGCGGTGACCATGGCGGTGCTCGGACGGCCCATCATCGGCGTGCTGTTCGGCGGCGGGGAGTTCGGTGCCGCCGATGTGGCGGTTACGGGGGCGACCTTGACGGCGTATGCCTTCTCGCTGGTCGGGACCGGCCACGTCAAGGTCATGGCGAGCGCGTTCTTCGCCCAGCGCAACACCAAGATGCCGATGTGGGGCAGTGCGGTGGCGTTGGTGGTCTTCACGCTGTTCTGCTGGCTGCTCGTGGGTCCGCTCGGCGCTCCCGGTCTGGGCTGGGCGAACACCATCGCCATGGGCTGCTTCGGCGCCTTTCTGACGACCCTGTACGCGGTTCTGTTCGGCTTCGACCGCAGCGCAGGAGGTGATGCTCTGGTCGCGGTCGTCCGCCAGGTGGCGGCGTCAGCGGTGGTGGCCTTGGTGCTGCTTCAGCTCCGGCCGTGGCTTGAAGCGGTCGACCACACGAGCCTGATCGGGGTGCTCAAGATCGCAGTGGTGCTGGCCGTGGCGGCGGCCGCGTACCTGGTGACCGTGGTGCTCCTGAGGGGACGGGAACCGTCGGTCCTGGTGAACACGTTCCGACGGAGGATCGACGAATGAAGGTGGTGATCCAACGGGTGTCCCGCGCCGAGGTGCGGGTCGACGGAGAGGCCGTCGCTGCAATCGACGTCGGTCTGCTCTGTCTCGTCGGTCTCGAGCGGGGCGACGGGAGAGACGAGATCGACCGTGCGGCGCGCAAGATCGCGAGCCTGCGCGTGTTCTCCGACGACGCGGGCCGCATGAACCGCGATCTCGGCGACGTCGGCGGCCGGGTGCTTGCGGTGTCGCAGTTCACGCTCGCCGGCTCGATTCGCAGAGGTCGCCGGCCGAGCTTCGATCGCGCCATGGCCGGACCGGAGGCCGAGCCGCGTTTCGATGAGTTCGTCGAGCGGCTCCGAGCGCTCGGGGTCGAGGTCGCCACCGGGGTCTTCGGCGCCATGATGGAGGTTGACCTGGTCAACAACGGACCGGTGACGCTGATCTGGGACAGCAGCGATTAATTCTCAGTTCTCAATTCTTAATTCCATCGCATTGTCGTTCAGCAGTGACGGGGGCAAGATGTGATGGAATTGAGAATTAAGAACTCAAAATTAAGAACTACTGCGAGTACTCCTCCTCGTAGGCGTCCCAGAACTCGGCCGCCTCGTCGAGGTTGTCGATCGCGGCCTTCATCTGCTCGTCGCCCTCGAGGGCCTTGCGGTACCCCTCGTTGAGGCCGAGCGTCGCGTTGTAGACCTCGGAGGTCACGGCGCGCGCGATGTCCGCCGATTCCGTCGGATCCTCACGCAGGCTCTCGATGACTCCCGGCTCGAGGATGTCCTCCTCGACGACCCAGGTCCAAAACCGATCCGACACATCCCCGGCGAAGGCGAAGTTCCGCGCGAAGGTCGGGTACTGCTCCTCCGGGACGTCGGCGAGCAGCTCGACGGCGAAGCGGAAGAACGCCGAGACGCTGTACAGCCGCACCATGGACTCGGACAGGGTCGGGTTCTCGACGATGATGTCCGGGGTGATGCCGCCACCACCGAGCACGGTCCGACCGGCGGTGGTCTCGTAGATCTCGGCTGAGGAGGAGTCCGTGCCGTTGCGGTGGGTCACGTAGTCGATGAACGACTCGTAGTCGCGCTGGATGCACCGTCCGGAGGGCGTGTAATAGCGAGCCGTCGTCAGCGCCAGCCCGGTGTCGCGCACCGTGAACACGGTCTGCACCAGCCCCTTGCCCCAGGTCACCTCGCCGAGCACCAGCCCGCGGTCGTGGTCCTGGACCGCGCCGGCGACGATCTCGGAAGCCGACGCGGAGCCCTCGTTGACCAGCACCACCAGCGGTCCCTCGAATCCACCGTCATTGCCGGGAGCCCGATAGGTCGCGTTGTTCTCGGGGGTGCGGCCGCGAATCGAGACGATGAGCTGGCCGGGTTCGAGGAAGAGGTCCGACACGCCGACCGCGGCGTCGAGCGGGCCACCGGGGTTGTTGCGCAGGTCGAAGATGAGCCGCGACATACCCTGCTCGGTGAGCTCGGCGATGGCGTCACGGACCTCGCGCGTGCTCGTGTTGGAGAACTCGGACAACCTGATGTAGCCGATGTCCGGCTCGATGAGGAACGAGTACCGCACCGAGGTCTGGGGGATTCTCGTCCGCTCGATCTCGACGTCGAACGAGTCCTTGAAGCCCGGCCGGTCGATCGTCAGCACGACCGTCGTTCCCTCGGGACCTCGGACCAGATCGACGACCTCGTCCAGCGAGAGATCCTCGGTCGGTTCTCCCGAGACCTGCGAAATGACGTCACCGGCTCGCAGGCCCCGGGCGGCGGCCGGAGTCCCGGCGATCGGTGAGATCACGGTCACGTTGCCGTTGCGGCGCGAGATAATAATGCCAACACCGTAGAACGACCCCTCCTGGCGCGCGCGCATGTGGCGGAACGACCTCGGGTCGAGGTAGCTCGAGTGCGGATCGAGCACCTGGAGCATGCCGCCGATCCCGTCGTACACGATGTCGGCCGGATCGTGCTCCTCGGGCAGCCACTCGAGCAGCGTTGTCACGATGTCCGATGCGCGCAGCACGAGCTCGCGCTCGTCATCCGGGATCGAGCGCTCGCCGAACAGGGCGCCGGCGCCGGCGCCGATCAGCAACCCGACGGCAACCAGCGCGACGACGGTAAAACGGGGCGAACGGTTCGTCATGGTCACATCCCAACGGGCATCTCCGACGTGTGTGTATGCCCGGCTCAACGATACAGGAAACGGATTCCTCGCCCAAATCGTTCCTGTGGTTTCCCAGGTGCCCACCCGACTGTATACTGTGCCCCGGAGGTGTCGGGTGTTCGGTCCGCTCGGGATGCCGGAAATCATCATGATCTTCATCGTCGGGCTGCTGCTGTTCGGCCCGCGCAAGATGCCCCAGATCGGCCGATCGATCGGACGCGCGCTGGGCGAGTTCCGGCGCGCCTCCAACGAGTTCAAGCGCACGGTGGAGGACGAGGTCGCGGCCGAGGAGATCCGATCCGTCGAAAAAGACCTGCGCGACATCCGCAAGGCTGGGACCGACGCGGTGAAGAAGACCCTCGAGGGGACCGACGACGATTCCGACGCGGAGCAGAAGACGCCGTGACCGACGAGCGTCCGGACGAGGTCGACGAGGAGTCCGAAGATCTCCCACGGATGACGCTGCTCGACCACTTGGACGAGCTCCGTCGCCGGTTGTTCGCCAGCGTCATCGCCGTTTTCGTCGCATTTCTCGGCTGCTGGTATCTGTCGCCGACCATCTTCCACTGGCTGGAGAAGCCCATCATTGACGTCCTCCCGGAGGGCGACAAGCTCGCCTTCACCGACCTCGCCGCGCCGTTCATGCTGTACATCAAGGTCGCCCTCCTGTCGGCGATCTTCGTCTCGTCCCCGTTTCTCCTGCTCCAGCTGTGGCTGTTCCTCAGGCCGGGCCTGTACAAACGCGAGCGGCGCCTGGCGGTGCCGTTCATCTTCTTCACGTCGCTGTTCTTCGTCGCCGGCGGTCTGTTCGGCTACCTGGTCGCGTTTCCGATGGTCGTCAACTTCCTGCTCGGGGTGGGCCAGGACTTCAAGCAGGTCGTGACGATCCAGGCCTACTTCAGCATGATGTCGAAGATCCTGCTCGGCCTCGGGCTGGTGTTCGAGATGCCGATGCTGATGTTCTTCCTGGCCCGGCTCGGGATCGTCACCGCCCGCCAGCTGCTGCGCGGCTTCCGCTGGGCGGTGCTCGGCATTTTCGTCACGGCGGCGGTGATCACGCCGACACCGGACATCGCGACCCAGACGGTGTTCGCCGTGCCGATGATCCTGCTCTATCTGCTGGGAGTGCTGGTCGCTGCGGTGTTCGGCACCCAACGCGAGCCGGACGAATGACAGGGCGGCGTCGCTGGACGGCGTGGAGTCAGATTGAACGACCGCCGGGACGGAGGTGAGGATGGCGATCTGGAACACCGGGTGGGAGATCGAGTTTCCGGCCGACACC
Organism: Holophagae bacterium; assembly: GCA_050115855.1. Lineage (GTDB taxonomy): Bacteria > Acidobacteriota > Thermoanaerobaculia > Thermoanaerobaculales > Sulfomarinibacteraceae > JAHECW01. The sequence continues at coordinate 1,431 of JASFPU010000212.1, read as the reverse complement.
GCCGACGAGCTGCTGCTCGCCCTGGTCGTACGCGACCTGGTGCACGGCGCATCGTTCGACGTCGAGGCTGAGGATTCCGGCGCCGAGTTCGCGGTCGACTACACCGCCGGTGACGAGCTCGACGGCACGAGCTACCGGCTGCTGCTCGCAGCCGAGGTCGACGGCTCCGACGACGCCGGCCTGATCCAGGCCTTCACGGAGCAGGCGCTCGAGGAGATGCTGGAAGAGGCCGAGGCGCTGGTCGCGCGCCGAACGCCGATCGACGAACGGTCGGTGACGACGATCGAGTTCCGAGCCGTGCCGGAGGATGAGGAGCGGTGGGACCTGGTGGTCCCGGACTGGCACGCGCCCGACGGCGCGGAGGTGCCGTTCGGATTTCGCGGCTTCGACGTCGGGTCAGGCGAGCCGGTGCCGGACAACGCCACTCTGGATGCCCACGGCCGGGTGGTCATGTTCGAGCGCGACGGCCGGTACACGATCGTCGGGATCCCCGCGCCCGAGATCCACGACGAGCGCGAAGAAGGCGCGTAACCTCCTTTTTTTCTTTGGGCAACAGTCTTGCTCTCGGAGCGAAATGGTGTATACTCCGCGTCCGCGAGGGTCCCTGTCCGGTCCCTCGTTTTCAACGGAGGCGGCGAATGGACCTCATCAGAGAAGTCACGCAGGAGTACCTCAGGACCGACATCCCGGAGTTCCGCCCGGGCGACAACGTCAAAGTTCACGTCCGCCTCAGGGAAGGCGAGAAGGAACGCATTCAGATCTTCGAAGGGCTGGTCATCGCGCGCAAGCACGGTGGTGTGTCCGAGACGTTCACGGTGCGCAAGATCTCGTCCGGGGTGGGCGTCGAGCGGACGTTCCCGCTGCACTCGCCGTCGATCGCTCAGATCGAGGTCAGCCGGCGCGGCCAGGTCCGCCGGGCCAAGCTCTACTACATCCGCGGTCTGCGCGGCAAAGCGGCCCGGATCAAGGAGCGCTCGCAGATTCGCTGAAGTTGCCTCGGCGCTGTCCCCCGACGGTGGCAGAAGGGGGCGACCCCGGCGACGGTCGCACGTTGCCACGCACCGGATTCCAACGATGATGGACCGTCATCGACGAACGCATGAATCCAGGATCCTGGGAGAGCTCGACCGTGCCGTGCTCGACCGCGCCGACCGGGTGATCGGCGTCGACGAGGTCGGACGGGGGGCGCTCGCCGGGCCGGTCGTGGTCGGTGCCGTCGGCTTCGACCACATTCCGGTCGAGCCGCGCGTTCGAGATTCGAAGCGCGTGTCGGCTGCGCGGCGGTGCGAGCTCGCGGGGTGGATCCGGGCGCAGTGTGCGTGTTGGGTGGTTGTCGAGATCTGGCGGGACGTCATCGATCGGATCAACATCCTGCAGGCGACTCGGGCGGCCATGCGGACGGCCATCAGATCACTTGCCGGGTCCGGGACC
>JASFPU010000211.1:0-5931 GCA_050115855.1 Holophagae bacterium | reverse complement strand
GCCCTTTGTAGTGCCGGCGTCTCGCCGGCACAGAGACCACAAACCAATAACTTGCCCCGACCGGTGGATTTTGCAAGCGGCTGAGTTGACAGCGGAGGTCCTGGACAGACACGCGGGCTCGGTGCGATGGATCTGTCGACTGTCGACTGTGAGCTGTCGACTCGGGCGGCTCTTGCCCCTCGCGTCGATTTCATGTAGAGTTCCGGACGCCGTGGGCCGTTAGCTCAATTGGCAGAGCAAGGGACTCTTAATCCCTAGGTTGGAGGTTCGATTCCTCCACGGCTCACCACATCCCTTCTTCCGCGCGAAAGTGGCGGAACCGGTAGACGCGCGAGACTTAGGATCTCGTGGGGGAGACCCCGTGGGGGTTCGATTCCCCCCTTTCGCACCAACCGGAGAGTATCCCAGATGACGTACACGTTGACCGAACACACCAACCACCGCATCGAGATCATGGGCAGCCTCGACTCGGATGTCGTCGATCGCGAGCGCGACACCATCATCCGGTCGATCCGGGGTCGAGCCCGGCTGCCCGGCTTTCGCGACGGCAAAGCGCCGGCGTCGCTGATCCGTGCCCGGTTTGCCGACGACATCGATTCCGAGCTCAAGGAGCAGCTCAGTCAGCTCGTCTGGCAGGAGGTCATGGCGGAGGAGACGAACCTCACGCCGCTGACGATGCCGCAGGTCCGGGACGCCGGCTTCGACGATGACGGCGGCTTCCGATTCGTCGCCGAGCTCGAGGTTCGTCCCAGCTACGAGCTGCCCGACCTCACGGCGGCCGAGCTGCCCGAGGTGTCGCTCGAGGTCAGTGATGCCGAAGTCGACGAGGAGCTCGACACGCTGCGCGAGCAGCAGGCGGTCTGGGAGCCGGTCGAGGATGAGCAGGCGTCCGACGGCATGCTGGTCGAAGCCGATCTCGTCGGGCGCATGGACGGCTCCGACGACGACCCGTACGAGGAGAACGACGCCCGTTTCGTTCTCGGCAGTGACGGTGTGCCGCCCGAGGTCAACGAGGCGCTCCAGGGTGCCCGAGCCGGTGACGAGCGCGTCGCGACCAAGACCTTTCCGGAGGACGACGAAAAAACCGACCGCGCCGGCAAGACCGTGCACTACACGATCGCGGTCAAGAGCCTCAAGCGCAAGGCGGTGCCCGAGGTCGACGACGAGCTTGCCAAAGGGCTCGGCCTGGACAGTCTCGACGAGCTGACCGACCGGGTTCGGGAGGCGCTGGTCCGGCGCAAGAAGGCCGAGCGTCGCGACGAGTGGCGCCGGGCGCTGCTCGATTATCTGGAACGCGACGTCGATCTCAACGACGTGCCGTCGTCGCTGGTGCAAAGCGCGGTCAACGAGCGCCTCAACCGGTTCGCCTACGAGATGGCCATGCAGGGAGTCGATCTCGACGGCGGCGACTTCAACTGGGAGGAAATGGCGGCCAAGGCGGAACCCGCAGCTCGCCGGCACGTGGCCGACAACCTGATTCTCGAGCAGCTCGCCGGAGAGTGGGACATCGCCGTCCCCGAGTCCGAGGTCGACGCTTACATCGCCGCCGAGGCGTCACAGCTCCAGATCCCGCCCGCCGAGCACAAGGCAAACCTCGCCGCGGAAGACAAGCTGGACCACATCCGACACGCGGCGCGACTGACCGCGGTGGTCGACGAGATGATCACCCGGGCCGGAGGGGAGGCCGACTGATGTTGGTACCTGTCGTCGTCGAGCAAACGAGCCGTGGTGAGCGCGCGTATGACATCTACTCCAGGCTGCTCAAGGACAATGTCATCTTCCTCGGCTCGGCGGTCGACGATTCCGTCGCGTCGCTGGTCATCGCACAGATGCTGTTTCTGGAGGCCGAGAACCCGGAGAAGGACATCTTCCTGTACATCAACACGCCGGGCGGCTCGATCACCGCGGGTCTCGCGATCTACGACACCATGCAGTACGTGAAACCGGACGTCGCGACCATCGCCCTCGGCCAGGCGGCCTCGATGGGGGCGGTGCTGCTCGCCGGCGGCGCACCCGGCAAGAGGTATGCCCTGCCGCACAGCCGGGTGCTGCTGCACCAGCCGTTGATGTCAGGTCTCGGCGGTCAGGCGACGGACATCGACATCCACGCCAAGGACATCATGCGGTTGCGCGAGCGGCTCAACAAGATTCTCGCCGACCACACGGGTCAACCCATGGACAAGATCAACCTCGACACCGAACGCGACTTCATCCTCGAGGCCGACGCGGCGAAAGACTATGGTCTGATTGACAAGATCATTGTTTCCAGAGAGTAGACCGTATGGGCTACAATGATCCGAGGAGGGTAGATGTCGAACAGAGACGGTGATGTGCTTCGCTGCAGCTTCTGTGGCAAGAGCCAACACGAGGTGCGCAAGCTGATTGCCGGGCCGACCGTCTACATCTGCAACGAGTGCGTCGAGGTCTGTCTCGACATCATCGCCGAGGATCGGGTCCACGAGGCCAAGGCCCGCCAGCAGGTGCTGCCCAAGCCGCCCGAGATCAAGGCCTACATCGACGAGTACGTCATCGGCCAGGAGAATGCCAAGAAGAAGCTCGCGGTCGCGGTGTACAACCACTACCGGAGGATCGAGTACCAGCGCGGTCGCGGCCACAACGACGTCGAGCTCGCCAAGTCGAACATCCTCCTGATCGGACCGACCGGAACCGGCAAGACCCTGCTCGCCCAGACCCTGGCGCGGCAGCTGCAGGTGCCGTTCACGATCGTCGACGCGACGACCCTGACCGAGGCGGGCTACGTCGGCGAGGACGTCGAGAACATCCTGCTTCGCCTCTACCAGTCCGCCAACGGCGACCGCGAAGCGGCCGAACGGGGCATCGTCTACATCGACGAGATCGACAAGGTCGCCCGCAAGGCCGAAAACCCGTCCATCACTCGGGATGTCTCCGGCGAGGGCGTGCAGCAGGCGCTGCTCAAGATCCTCGAGGGAACCGTGGCCAACGTCCCGCCTCAGGGTGGGCGCAAGCACCCGCACCAGGAGTTCCTCCAGATCGACACGACCAACATCCTGTTCATCTGCGGCGGAGCGTTCGTCGGTCTCGAGGATGTCATCGCCCGCCGGCTCAACCAGAAGCGGATGGGGTTCGGCGCCGATCTGTCGGGCAACATCCCGGATGCCGACGACCTGCTCGACGAGATCCACCCGGAAGACCTCATCAAGTACGGCATGATCCCGGAGTTCGTCGGCAGGATCCCGGTCGTCGCCACCCTGCACGAGCTCGACCACGAGGCTTTGGTCCGGATCCTGACCGAGCCCAAGAACTGCCTCGTGCGCCAGTACGAAACCGTGCTCGGCTTCGAAGGTGTCGAGCTGAGCTTCGCTCCGGACGCCCTCGACGCGGTCGCCGACGAGGCGATCTCGCGGAAGGTGGGTGCGCGGGGCCTGCGTATCATCCTCGAAGAGCTGATGCTCGACATCATGTATCAGATCCCGGCGCTGCCGGACCTCAAAGAGCTCACCATCACGAAGGACGTCGTGGAGCGCCGCGTCGCCGCTTTGCCGGCCGTCCGGAAGGTGAGCTGAACCGACGCTGGGCGTCATCGTGCCCGATCCCATCGATCACACCGAAGTCGAGGCCGACAACCCGCCACGAAAGACAGATTCATGACAGCAGCCCGAGACCCACAGATCCTCGCCATCGTCCCGCTTCGGGACATGGTGGTCTTCCCGCACATGATGGCGCCGTTCGTCGTCGGGCGGCGGCCGTCCGTCGTGGCCCTCGAGCGAGCGCTCGAGCGGCCCGACAAGCGGCTCTTCCTGACCACCCAGCGCGACCCGAAGATCGATGAACCGACCGTCGACGACATCTATGAGCTCGGCGTCATCGCCCGCGTCGTGCAGCACCTTCAGCTCGCCTCCGGCAACATCAAGGTCATGGTCGAAGGGCTCGAGCGGGCCCGGTTGTCCCACGTCGTGAGCGACCCCGAGTGTCTCGTCGCCGAGGTCGCGGTCGAGCGGATCGAGGTCACCGAGGACCAGACGCTGAGCCGGTACATGGCCCAGCTGACCGAGTTCTTCAAGGAGTACGCCAAGCTGTCCCACCACCTGTCTGCCGAGGGTGTGCTGGCGTCGCTGCAGACCGAGGACCCGGACCAGTTCGCCGACATTCTCGCCGCCCACATCAACCAGCCGACGGCGGAGAAGCAGCGGTTGCTCGAGCTGCTCAACCCGCTCGACCGGCTGCAGCGGCTCAACGACCTGCTCGATGTCGAGATCGAGAAACTCAACATCGACCGCCGGTTGTCGTCCCGGGTCAAGAAGCAGATGGAGAAGGCGCAACGCGAGTACTACCTGTCGGAGAAGATCAAGGCGATCAACGAGGAGCTCGGTCGCAACGACACCACCGAGGAGCTCGCCGAGCTGAAGAAGCAGGTCGAGGAATCGGGCATGACCGACGAGGCGAAGGACAAGGCGCTGATCGAGATCCGCCGCCTGGAAGGCATGCCGCCCGTGTCGGCCGAGGCCGGTGTCTCGCGCAACTACGTCGACTGGCTGCTGGCGGTTCCGTGGAAGAAGAAATCGCGGGAGATCCGCAATATCACGCGCGCCGAGACGGTGCTCGATGAGGACCACTACGGGCTCGAGAAGGTCAAGGAGAGGATCATCGAGTTTCTCGCCGTGCGCCAGCTGGTGCGCAAGACCGGCGGCACGATCCTGTGCTTTGTCGGACCGCCCGGCGTCGGCAAGACCTCGCTCGCCCGGTCGATCGCGCGCGCGACCGGTCGCAAGTTCGTCCGCTTGTCGTTGGGCGGCGTGCGCGACGAGGCCGAGATCCGCGGACACCGTCGCACCTACATCGGCGCCTTCCCCGGTCAGATCGTCCAGATGATGCGCAAGGCAGGCACGGTCAACCCGGTGCTGCTGCTCGACGAGGTCGACAAGATGGCGGCCGACTTCCGCGGTGACCCGGCCGGTGCGCTGCTCGAGGTGCTCGATCCCGAGCAGAACAACACCTTCCACGACCACTATCTGGACATCGAGTACGATCTGTCCAAGGTGCTGTTCATCTGTACGGCCAACGTCACCCACCCGATCCCGCCGGCGCTGCTCGACCGGATGGAGACCATCCGTCTGTCGGGCTACACGCACCACGAGAAGCTCCAGATCGCCCGCCATTTTCTGGTGCCGCGGCAGATCGACCGCCACGGCCTGAAGCGGTACCACGTCGACTTCACCGAGAACGGCATCCTGCTGCTCATCGAGCGCTACACCCGCGAGGCCGGGGTGCGCAATCTAGAGCGCGAGATCGCGTCGATCTGTCGGAAGCTGGCGCGCAAGGTGCTCAAAGAGAAGATCAAAGCCGCGGACGCCTCGCTCGAGGTGACCCCGGAGGTCGTCGGCGAGCTGCTCGGCAAGCCGCGTTACCGGGCCCAGCGGCCCGAGTCCGAGCCCGAGATCGGCGCGGCGCTGGGTCTCGCGTGGACCCAGGTCGGGGGCGAGCTGCTGACCACCGAGGTGACGCTCATGGGCGGTAAAGGCAACCTCACCCTCACCGGGCAGCTGGGTGACGTCATGCAGGAGTCAGCGCGGGCGGCGTTGTCGTTCGTCCGTTCCAAGGCCGACTCGTTGGGCATCGACCCCGAGGTCTTCGCCACCCGGGACGTGCACGTCCACGTTCCCGAGGGTGCGATCCCGAAGGACGGTCCATCGGCCGGCATCACCATCGCGGTCGCCCTGGTGTCCGCGTTCACCCAGACGCCGATCCGCGTCGACGTCGCGATGACCGGCGAGATCACCTTGCGCGGTCGGGTGTTACCGGTCGGCGGCATCAAGGAGAAGGTGCTGGCCGCGTTCCGCGCCGGCGTTCTCGAGGTCATCCTGCCGGAGGAGAACGAAAAGGACATCGAGGAGATCCCCGAGGATGTCCGGGAACAGATGCGGTACCATTTCGTCAGCCACATGGACAAGG
>JASFPU010000210.1:0-5947 GCA_050115855.1 Holophagae bacterium | reverse complement strand
CGGTCGGCGGTCAGCTCGTCGGGCGGAAGCTCGTCGGGCACCCCGGCGCGAGGGCCGTCCTCACCGAGCTGGACGTACGGGCCGTAGCGCCCGATCCGGACCACGATCTCGTCGCCGTCCTCGGTCGAACCGATGACGATCTTGGACGCGTCCCGAGGGTGGATGCTCTCACTGGTCTCGGTGAGCAGGCGCTGCAGCCCCATCCGCATGATCGGCCGCCCGTTGCCGCTGCCACCACCACCGAAGTAGAAGTCCCTGAGCCACGGTACCGGCTCCCGTTCGCCGCTCGCAATGGCGTCGAGCTCGTCCTCCATGCGGGCGGTGAAGTCGTAGTCCACGAGATCGGGCAGGTGGTTCTCGAGCAGTCGGACGACCGCGATGGCGGTGAAGGTGGGCACCAGCGCCGGACCCTTGTGCCAGACGTAGCCGCGATCCTGGATGGTCTGGATGATGCTGGCGTAGGTCGACGGTCGGCCGATGCCTCGCGACTCGAGCTCTTTGACCAGCGTCGCCTCGGTGTAGCGCGGTGTCGGTTGGGTGGTGTGATCCGTCGCGGTGAGGTCGGCGGCCACCAGATGCAGGCCGACCTCGAGTCGCGGCAGCAGCTTTTCTCGGTCCGGAACGTCGGCTCGCGGATCGTCGGAGCCCTCGACGTAGGCCCGGAGGAAGCCGGGGAAGGTGAGGGTCTTGCCCGAGGTGGTGAAGACCGCAGCGCCGTGCTCGTTGGTCGGGGCCGACAGGGCGACGTCGGTCCGGAGCCCGGTGGCGTCGCGCATCTGGCACGCCAGGGTGCGCTTCCAGATCAGCTCGTACAGGCGCCGCTGATCGGGATCGAGCGTGCCGGCCAGGCTGTCCGGTGTCCGAAAGTGGTCACCAGCGGGACGGATGGCCTCGTGCGCCTCCTGGGCGCTCTTCGCCTTCGACCGGTAGGGCCGTGGCTTGTCGGGCAGGAATGTGTCGCCGTACAGCTCCCGGACCTGGTTGCGGGCCGCGCGGATCGCCTCGCCCGACAGCGTCACCGAGTCTGTGCGCATGTACGTGATGTAGCCGTTCTCGTAGAGGCTCTGGGCCACCCTCATCGTGCGCTGGGCGTTGAATCGGAGTTTACGCGCCGCTTCCTGCTGCAGCGTCGACGTCATGAACGGCGGGTAGGGCCGGGTCGTGAACGGCTTCTCCTTGACCTCGTCGACCGTGAACTGGGCGCCGGCGAGCTCGTCGGCGACGGCCCTGGCGAGGGCACGTCCGAGCACCAGAACGGTGTCGTTCTTGGGGCGCCCGGTGTCGGAGTCGAAGTCTTTGCCGACCGCGACCCGACGTCCGTCGAGCTCGGCGAGGCGGGTCGAGAATGTCGTGTCGTCACCGGCGAAGTGGGCCTCGACACGGCTGAATCCAGCCTCGACGAACCGCATGCGCTGCTCTTCCCGGGCGACGATGAGCCGGGTCGCGACGGATTGGACTCGGCCGGCCGACAGCTTCGGCCGGAGCTTTTTCCAGAGCACCGGCGACACCTTGTATCCGACCAGCCGATCGAGGATTCGGCGGGTCTCCTGGGCCGCGACCAGCTGGTCGTCGATACCGCGGGGCTCGGCGAGGGCCTTGTCGATGGCGCTGCGCGTGATCTCGTGGAAGACCAGCCGTTTGATCGGGATCTTCGGCTTGAGCACCTCGATGAGGTGCCACGCGATCGCTTCGCCCTCTCGGTCTTCGTCAGTGGCGAGGAAGAGCTCGTCGGCACCGGCGAGCTTCTTCTTCAGCGTCTCGACCTGTTTTTTCTTGTCGGCGGGGATGATGTACAGAGGCGTGAAGTCCTGATCGACGTCGACGCCGAGTCGCGCCCACTTCTCCTTTTTGTACTTCTTGGGAATCTCGGACGCGGCGGACGGCAGATCCCGGATGTGTCCGATGGAGGACTCCAGGACGTAGTCGTCTCCCAGAAAACGGGAAATGGTGCGGGCCTTGGCCGGCGACTCGACGATGATCAGTGCGTGCCCCATAGGTTGCACAGGAAAGCCGAAGGAGCGCGCGATGTCAAGCGCAGAGTGCCCTGCCGACTCTCGAACGACTCCGGACTTGGGATGGGAAAATATTTATTTTTAGATATTTGTGTAGATTCTCCGAGAAAAATTCAGCCACCTCTCCGGTGCAGCCCGCGGTGCGGGCCTCTGGTATCATGCGCCGCGTTGTCGCCGGCCGGCGCATCGGGTCGGTGGTTGGAGGCGGGCATGGCCGAGATTCCCAAGAAGTACAAGCACCACGAGGTCGAGGACCGCTGGCGGCAGCAGTGGCAGGAGTGGGGCCTCTACCGCTGGGATCCCGAGCTGCCGCGTGACCGCACGTTCGTGGTCGACACGCCGCCGCCGACGGTGTCGGGGTCGCTCCACGTCGGGCACGTCTTCAGCTACACCCACCAGGACCTGATCGTTCGCTACCAGAGGATGACCGGCAAGAACATCGCCTACCCGATGGGCTGGGACGACAACGGGCTGCCGACCGAACGCCGAGTGCAGAACCTGCTCGGCATCCGGTGCAACCCCAAGCTCGCCTACGATCCCGACTGGAAGCCGGATCCCCAGGGCGGGCGCCGCAAGGAGATCGAGGAGGTTTCGCGGCGCAACTTCATCGAGGCCTGCGCCGTGGTCACCGCCGAGGACGAGAAGGCGTTCGAGCACCTGTGGCGCCACCTCGGGCTGTCGCTCGACTGGACCGAGCAGTACGCCACCATCGACGACCACTGCCGTAGGATCTCCCAGCTCAGTTTCCTCGATCTGGTCGAACGGGGCGAGGTCTACAACGTCGAGTCGCCGACCATGTGGGACATCGACTTCAAGACCGCGGTCGCCCAGGCCGAGGTCGAGGACCGTCCCCGCCAGGGCCTGTTCTACGATCTCCGTTTCGCCGTCGAGGATGGCGACGAGCTGCTCATCGCCACGACCCGGCCGGAGCTGCTCGGCGCCTGCATCGCGGTCGTCGCGCACCCGGACGACGAGCGCTACCAGCCGCTGTTCGGCAAGCACGCCATCACCCCGCTGTACGGAGCGCGCGTGCCCATCGTCGCCGCCGAGCACGCCGATCCCGAGAAGGGGACCGGCATCCTGATGGTCTGCACCTTCGGCGACGCGATGGACGTCGAGTGGTGGAAGGCGTCCGGGCGGCCGCTCAAGCAGCTGATCGGACGCGACGGGCGGATCCTGCCGGCGAGCTTCGGTCCGGCGCCGTTCGAGAGCGTTGATCCCGGCGCCGCCCAGCGCGCGCACGACGAGATCGCCGGTCTGTACGTCAACCAGGCCAAGAAGCGCATCGCGGAGCTGCTGGCGGACGACGGGAGCCTGCCCGGTCGCGACGGACCGGCACTGGTCGGCGATCCCACACCGACCGACCAGATGGTGAAGTACTACGAGAAGGGCGACCGGGCACTGGAGTTCGTGCCGACGCGTCAGTGGTTCATCAGAATCCTCGAGCACAAGGACGCGCTGCTCGATCAGGGGGAGAAGATCCAGTGGCATCCGGCGCACATGAAGAGCCGATACAGCCACTGGGTCGAGGGCCTCAACCAGGACTGGTGCATCTCGCGCCAGCGGTACTTCGGTGTGCCGTTCCCGGTCTGGTACGAGGTCGGCGCCGACGGTGAACCCGACTTCGGCGCGCCGATTTTCGCCGATACCGAGAGCCTGCCGGTGGATCCACTGACCGACACACCGCCGGGCTTCACCGGCGAGCAGCGCGACGTCCCCGGTGGCTTCACCGCCGAGCCGGACGTCATGGACACCTGGGCGACGTCGTCGTTGACGCCGCAGATCCAGAGCCACTGGGGCATCGATGACGAGCGGCACAATTGCCTGTTTCCGATGGACATCCGGCCTCAGGCGCACGACATCATCCGGACCTGGGCGTTCTACACCATCGTCAAGGCGTGGATGCACTCGGGCGAGATCCCGTGGTACCACGTCGTGCTGTCCGGTTGGATCCTCGACCCGGATCGTAAGAAGATGTCCAAGTCCAAGGGCAACGTGGTGACCCCGGACGACCTGCTCGTCGAGTACTCGTCGGACGCGGTCCGCTACTGGGCTGCGCGCGCCCGGCTCGGCACCGACACCGCCTTCGACCCGGGCGTCTTCAAGGTCGGCAAGCGATTGACCACCAAGATCTTCAACGCCAGCCGCTTCGTTTTGATGCAGCTCGATCGTGCCACCGACGACGGCGCGATGCCGGGCCCCGACGCGATCGCCGATCCGCTCGACCTGGCGCTGGTCGCGCGCATGAGGACCGTGATCGATCACGCGACACGGGCGCTCGACGGCTTCGACTACGCATCGGCGCTCCAGGTCGTCGAGGACAGCTTCTGGAGCTTCTGCGATCACTACCTCGAGCTGGTCAAGCTCCGGTCCTACAGCGACGAGGACACACCCGGCCGACGCTCCGCCGTGGCGACCCTGGCGTGGGCGTTGCGGACGTTCTTGCGCCTGCTCGCGCCGTTCGTCCCCTTCGTCACCGAGGAGGTCTGGTCGTGGCGCTTCGCGTCCGACGACGAGCCGAGCGTGCACACCACGTCGTGGCCGGCCACGACCGAGGTCGGCGCAGTGGCACCACCGGAGCACGACGGGACCTACGAGGCCGCGGTCGAGGTGTTGACCGCGATCCGCGGAACCAAGACCGTGGCGCAGAAGAGCCTGCGCTGGCCGGTGTCGAAGCTCGAGGTGCGCGGACCCGATCGTCATCGCGACGCGCTGGCCCCGGTGCTCGACGACGTGCTCCGGGCCGGCGCCGTCGATCCCGACGGCGTGGTCGTCGCGGGCGGCGACGCGCCGGAGGGCGAGCGGTTCGCCATCGAGGTCGAGCTGGCCGACGAGATGCCCGACTAGGAAATTCTCAATTTTGAATTCTTAATTCTCGATTACATCGCAGATGATTTGGTTGTCTGCGATGTCATCAAAAATTAAGAACTAAGAACTAAGAATCAAGAACGACCCTCAAAGCCGGACCAGCATCTTGCCGATGTTGGCGCCGGAGAACAGCCCCATGAACGCATCGGGGGCATGCTCCAGACCGTCGACGACGGTCTCGGTCCAGCGGATCTGACGACTCGCGATCAGACCGGCCATCTCGGCCTGGAACCGCGGCTCGAGCTCGGCGTGGTCGAAGGCGATGAAACCCCTGAGGGTCAGTCGTTTGGTGATGGCGACGACGAGCGAGCTCGGGCCCGCCGGCGGGTGCTCGGCGTTGTACTGGCCGATCATGCCGCACAGCACGACCCGGCCGAAGTTGCGCATGTTGAGCAGCGCCGCCTCGAGATGGTCGCCGCCGACGTTGTCGAAGTAGACGTGGAAACCGTCCCGGCAGACCTTGACCAGCTGGCGGTAGAGGTGCTTGGTGGTCCGGTAGTTGAACGCCGCCACTCCGGCCTCGTCCTCGAGCCACCGAACCTTGGCATCGCTGCCGGCGCTGCCGATCACGTTCGCCCCGAGCCGCCGTGCGAGCTGGCAGGCGACCGAGCCGACCGCTCCCGCCGCGCCCGAGATGAAGATCGTCTCGCGGGCCTCGAGCCTGGCGATCTCGTGAATGCCGAGCCACGCCGTGAAGCCGGGCATGCCCATGACGCCGAGATAGGCCTGCGGCGGCGCCAGCTCCGGGTCGATGGGGTGGACACCGTCGCCGGACGAGACGAAGCGGTCGCGCCAGCCGCTGTTGCTGAGCACGAGGTCCCCCTCGGTCAGCTTCGGGTGGTTCGAGATCTCGACCGTGCCGACCGCAGCGCCGGTCATCGCCTCGCCGAGCCGATAGGGATCGATGTAGGTTCGGGTCGTTCCCATCAAACCGCGCATGTACGGGTCCACCGACAGCCACAGGTTGCGGACCTGGACCTCGCCGGAGCGCGGCTCGGCGAGCGTGCGCTCGACAATGGCGAAATCATCGCCGGTGGGTGCGCCCTCCGGACGGTTGACGAGGTGGA
>JASFPU010000209.1:0-5978 GCA_050115855.1 Holophagae bacterium | reverse complement strand
GAGCCGGTGGAACCGGTGGGGCATGGTGCGGTCCGACGCCATCGTCCTGGCGAATCGGGAGGCGGCGAGCAGGTTGGCCTGCAGCGCCGACAGCATCGACAGCACGCCCGCGACAACCACGAGCCAGTACCCGGAGGGACCGAGGAAGTTCCTCGCGGCGACGGCGATCAGGATCTCGGGGTTCGCCTCGGCGGTGGCGGCGATCGGTTGGTCGGGGCTGCCCACGGCCACGATCAGGAAGAGCAGCGGAATGTAGATCACCAGCGCGGCGCCGAGCGACAGCAGCATGGCGCGCGGGATGGTGCGTTCGGGTCGCTTGACCTCGCCGCCCACCGCGGCGATGAGATCGAAACCCTGGAGTGCGATGAAGGTGTAGCCCATGGCCTGAACCAGACCCTGGCCGCCGTGCCGGAGGAAGGGGCGGAACCTGGCGGCGAGCTCCTCCATCCCCGGCGGGTGCACCGCCAGGACCCAGAACCCTCCGATGATCACGATGAGGAAGACGACCACTTTGCCGAGGGTCGCCCATCGGCCGCCGCCGGTCGCCGACCTCATGAGACCCCACGTGTAGAACGCCACCGCTCCCAGCGCGTACAGCAGCAGTGCGAATCGGGAGGCCAGCCAGGCCGGGGGGGTGCCGCCCACCGCCAGGATCACCTGTTCCAGGACCGGCACCAGGAACGCGGCGAAGCCGATGGCGTAGAGCACCGCGGCGACGACCGAGGCGAACCAGACGACCCAGCCGACGGCAAACGCCGCCTCCACCGACAGCACTCGCCGGGCGTACGCGTAGGTCCCGCCAGACTGGGGAAACCGGGACGCGAGCTCGGCAAAGGAAAGCGCGGTGAGGATCGCGATACCACCGTTGAGGGCGAAGGCGACGATCGCGCCGGGCCCGGTGGTCGCGAACGCGACGCCGGCCAGGGCCAGCACCCCGCCGCCGACGATGGCGCCGACCCCGACGCCGGTCGCGTCGAGCAGCCCCAAGGTCCGCCGACCGGATCCCTCGTGATCCCCCATGACGGTCGCCACGATCACCATTGTTGCATTTCGCGGCGACCCGGTTTCTCGTCTGGGTCGCGGCGGGCGCACTCGGCCGGGTTCCACGTCGCCGCCATCGCCCGGGGCCGCCGAAAGGCGGCCGGATACCCGCGGCCGTCCCGATCACGCCGCGGGTTCAACCGAGCAGCAGCTTGACCGCCATTGCGACGACCGCGACGGCGAACACGATGCGAACCACGCCCTCGCCGCGGCTGATCTGAAACCTGGTGCCGAGCCAGCCGCCCAGGGAGTTGCCGGCGGCGAGCGCCACACCGGCGAGCCAGCGGACCTGGCCGGTGGCGACGAACACGAGCAGCGAGGGCACCATGTACATGCCGATCACGAACACCTTGTGCATGTTCGTCCGCACCAGATCGAGGTGCAGCAGCCCGCGCACCAGCGCCATGAAGATGAACCCGACGCCGGCCTGGATGAAGCCGCCGTAGAAACCGACGCCGATCATTCCGACGTGCGCCCATCGCGGGTGGGTCGCGCCTCCACCGGTCGCAGATTTCGAGTTCTTGAGGGTCAGCACGAGCACACCGATCATGACCGCCGCCAACAGGCGCTTGAACCACAGCGGATCGATGCGGACCGCGGCGAAGGCCCCGAGCACCGCTCCCGGCAAGGTGCACAGACCGAGGGTCAGACTGAGGCGGACGTCCGCCATCCCCTTGCGTCGGAACTCGCTCACCGAGGTGATGTTCTGAGCGAGCAGGGCGATCCGGTTGGTGCCGTTGGCGGTCGCCGGTGACATGCCCATGAAGATCATCGCCGGCATGGTGAGCAGCGACCCGCCGCCGGCCATCACATTGATGAAGCCCGCGACCAGCCCGACGGCGACCAGCATCACGGCGTGCCAGGTGTCCAGAGTGCCTCCACCACGTCCGCCCGAGCGGATCCTCTCATTCGCTTCCGAAGTCGGTGGTGACGACACCGTGCGCGGGGGACGACCACCGAGAGCTCGCGCGGCCTGGCGGAGCTCAGTTCTGCGCGACGCACCCGTTCAGCCAGCGTTCGCCGAACCGCTCGACCAGGGCTTCGTCGCCCTTGGACCAGAACACGTAGGTCTCGCCGCCGTACTTGGCCCCCGAGCCGGCAGCCTGGTGATCCAGGACGTGCCGCCCGGAGCCCGGACCGAGGTCGAGCACCACGGCATTTCTGCCGTAGGTGACCGAGAAGGTCTGGTCATTAGGACAGCGGTACTCGACCGGCTCGCCCCCGGCGGCATAGACGTGCGCGAAGATCTGGGTCTGCTCGACCAGGTCGTCGACCTGAGCGAGCACGCGATCGACGTCCCCGGCCTCGACCTCGACCTGCTCGCCATCGATCGACTTCTCACCCTCGGTGAGCTCTCCCGAGCCGTCGAAATCCAACCGCATCTCGACCGGCACCAGCCTGGTCGGATCGTCCGAGTCCATCAGCCGCAGCTCCGCGTTCTGGGTGTAGTGCACCAGGCGTCCCGACTCGAACTCGAAGCGATCACGACTCGAACCGTAATCGCCGTGCGACAGGTCGCGGTCGACCGAGAGGATGTCGCCGCCGCGGAGCTCGGCGGTGAACGGACCGGCCGCGTCTCCCCTCTCCCACCAGCCCTCGATCTGCGTCGCCGGCTCAGGCGCCACGACCGCGGTCGGCGTGTCGGCCGGAGGCTCGGTTGTCCGCTGCGGCGCCGAATCACCACAGGCGAGAACCATCAACGAAAGCAAAACGGCGGTGGCGATCGCATGGAGCTTGGTCATGGCGGAAACTCTAACACTGTCGCTGGGCACTGGAACGAATCAGCGCCGGAACATCCTGGAAGGTGCCAGCCGGTCTCGGTCCACAACTGACGGCGTGGTGGCGGCGTCGGCCGGTCCGGAACCTCGTGAACCGAGTGATTTCACCAGCCACGCCACGCCGAGCATCACGCCCAGCACGACGACGATCGCCGGCCCGGTCGGCAGGTCGAACGAGTACGACGCCACCAGACCCAGCGCGGAGCCAAGCAAACCCACGACCCACCCGATGACCAGTCGCCCGCGCATCCCGGTGTGCAGCAGAATGGCCACGCACGCCGGGATGACGAGGTAGCTGAACACCATCAGGATGCCGCCGATTTCGACCGAGAACGTGATGATCACGCCGAACGAGAGGTAGAACAAGAAGTCCCACCAACGGATCCGCCAGCCCCGTCGGTAGGCCTCTTCCGGATTGGTGGTGATGAGCAGAAAGCGCCGGCGCAGCAGCCAGTGGAACAGCCCGACGGCCGAGTAGATGACCACGTCCTTGATGACGGTCGGCCAGGTCACCCAGAGCAGGCTCCCGGCGAGCGTCTCCTTGATGTGCTCGGCGCCTTCCGGAGCGCGGTCGGCGACCAGGATCGCCGCCGCCGAGGCGACGACGAAGGTGATGCCGATGATCGCCTCCTGCGGCAGCTTCTCGTGCCGCATCCGGGTCAGCGCGAACAGCGCCGCCGCGATCGTCGCGAACGCCAGGCTGTACAGCGACGAGCCGAGCTCGCCGGGGTGGTGGCCGTTGGCGAAACCGACGACCGCGCCGAGGGCGGCGAACTGCGCAACCGCGAGGTCGACGAACAGCACGCGGCGCTCGATGACGTGAATGCCGAAGTAGGCGTGAATCCCGACCAGTACGAAGCAGGCGGCGAACGGCGCGGCCATGAAGCTGAGCATGTCGATCATTCGGCGGCTCCAGTGTGTCGATCATGACGTGCCGGCCGTCGAGCGTTCGACAGCCGGCACAGTGCGTCACCCGGCGTCGTCAGCGGACGCACCGGAGGCTCCCGGCGCCCCGCCATCCGCTCGGGCGAATCCCTCGAGCAGGCCGTCGATCCATGAGTCGATGAGCGTGAAGTAGCTGTCCACCGCGGCTCCTCCGTTGACCGACGTCGGCACGATCACGGGCACGATGCCGGTTCGATCGGCGATCAGCTGCGGCTTGCGCTGCTCGAAGTAGTTCGCCGCCAGCAGCACCCCGATGTGCTGTGATTTGATCTCGTCGATCAGGTTGGCGACGTGCCGAGCCGTCGGTGGGATGCCCGGTTTCGGTTCGACGAAGTCGACCACCTTGAGGCCGAACAGGGTGGTGAAGTAGATCCAGTTCTTGTGGTAGCAGATGACCTTGCGGTCCCGGAAGGGCATCGCCTTCCCCATCCAACCCCCGAGACGGTCGAGCAGGCCGTGTTCGTCGAGGAACGCCACCAGACGTCCGCTCGCCGCGAGCCGGTTGAGGGTGTCGGCGCCGAGCAGCTCGATGAGGTCGGCGCCGTAGAGGCGGCGTTCGAGGCGGTCCGTGAAGTCGGCGAGGCCCGCCTTGTAGGTGTCGCAGCCCTCCGAGTCGACCTTGCACAGACCGACGGTGATGTTGCGCGCGATGACGATCGCGTTGAGCGGCGAGGTCTGGATGTGCGGGTTGCCGTAGATGTGGATGTCGCCGCCCGACCGGTCGAGCGACGCCGGCTTCTGCAGCAGCTCGACCCCCTGCGACGCGGCGACGTAGCCCGGCGCACCGTCGACGATGTTCCGGTTGCCCGCCTTGTTGACCAGCACCGGAGCCCACAGCTCGAGGTCGAGCCCGGTGCTGACGAACAGATCGGCGTCGCGCAGCATGAGGGCGTAGGACGGTTTGGGTTTGATGAAGTGCGGGTCGGCGTTGCCGGGGACGATCGCGTCGGCGTCGACCCGGTCACCGCCGATCTCGCGCGCGATCGCCGCGTAGTCCTGCAGCGTCGTCACCACCTTGACCGGGCCGCGCGCGGACACCGGTGCGGCCGCGGCGACAACCACGAAGCCAAGCAGGAGTCGTTCCGTGATCTTCATACGACCTCCTCAGTAGTTCTCGTGCTTGTGCGGGCCGGCCGCAAAGGTGATCTGGAGATCGAACCGTCGATCCGTCCCGAAGAGGCTGTCCTTCTCATAGGTCGCCTGGCCTCGAAGCCGGACGAACTCCGACTGCCAGAACGTCAGGTAGGGCGTCAGTCCCCAGGTGTCGTGGTCCGCCATCTGCTGGTCCTCGACCCAGTCCCAACGAAGTCCGGCGATCCAACGCGACGCGAACTTGTACTGGCCGTAGAGATAGCTGCCCCACGTGTCCAGGCTGCCGCCGTTCTCGACATCCAACCACGACCGGAGGAGCATCCCGCGCGCCGTGAACCCGCGGTACAGCTCCCGTCCCGCCGGGTACCAGTCGTAGGTGAAGTCGAGCGCCAGGTAATCGTGGTCGAGACCTGCCGCATCGTCGGCGACGCCGTGCATCGCGGTCAGGTCGACCTCCAGGTAGCTGTCGCTCGTGAGGTCCCAGTAATTCTTGAGGAACACGAGGTACGTCGGCTTCGTCCAATCGGCTCCGGCGAACGCGACGTCGTTGTTGCCGTTCATGACCTCGACGGTGAGCTCGTTGGTGTCGGCCCACAGCCGGGGCATCAGCCAATTCACCGACACCCCCGTGCCGACCAGACCGTGGTCGCCGAAGCTGTGGGTGATCACCCACGGCCAGTCCGCCTGGTCGAGGGCGTGCCGGTGCCAGCGGTTGAGCACGCCGAACTGCTGACGCTTTTTGCCGACGGTGAGCGACGTGTGGCCGGGGAGGTTGAGCCAGGTCAGGTACCCCTCGCCGATCCCGAAACCCTCGTGGTCGTGCTCCTCTTCGCCGGGCTCCTCGGGTCCGAACGACGACTCGTGCTCGGGACCGTGATAGCCGATGACGAGGTGCATCCTCGTGTACGGATCGAGGTACGACTGGATGTCGAGCTCGAAGTGATCGGCCAGCATCTCTTCCTTTTCATTCTCGCCACCGGAGAAGAAGAGGTCGCCGGTGACCGAGATCTCCGGGTTGAGCTGCGGTTGCATGCGGGTCCCGGAGACGTACTTGGTCGTCGTGTCGACCTCGTCCGGCGCGGTGGCCGTGGCGGCCTCGGCCGCGGCGGTTTGACGAAGCTG
>JASFPU010000208.1:0-6006 GCA_050115855.1 Holophagae bacterium | reverse complement strand
GAGCCAGGTCGAACTCGACGACGGCCGGTCGGTCGCTGCCATCCCGCTCACGGCTCGCGGTCGTAGTCGACCTTGCACCCGCAGCCGTCCCACATCCGCTCGTAGGTGGCCAGGCGATCGTCGACCAGACGCCGGGCGGCGTCCTCGGAGTCGAGCCGCCGCACCAGGATGCGCCCGTCCTGGGTCTGCTCCTGAACCAGGCTCACACCGTCGACGTCGAGAATCCGGATCCGGCCGGCCAGGCAGGTGTCGTCGTCGCGCACGAGATCCGCGGCTTCGAGCAGAATCTCGAGTTCGTCGTGATCCAGCACCACCGGTGGGTGGCGTCGGATCCCGTCGACGATGGCACGCGCAGGCCGTTGTCCGCCGGGTCTGTCCGCTGTCGAGCTCATGCTGCCCCCATAGTACCGGACGATCTCACGTGCGGATACCGCATCACCTTCCAGTGCTCTTCTTCTGGGTGTCCTCCACTCCCTTCGCGGGGTCATTTCCCTCACCATGGAATCGCTGATGTCGATGTTCCCGGCTCGGTGGGGTTCTTTCAAAGGAACGGGAACCGTGTTGCGGTGGCCGTGTCGTCAGACACCACGCGGGACGCGCACCCGGCGAGATCAAAATATGAGTATTATGATAGCAGATTATGCCGCCATGGCCGCGTGCTGCCCATGCCTGGACTTGACAAGTTCGGACTAAGATCCTATATTGGCCACCGGACGGCAGCACGCGAGCCGATCCACGGACTCCCTGTTTTTTGGAGGTGCACCATGGCGGTCGCCGACAAGCTCAAGGACACGGTGGAGGAGCTCCGGAGCGCCCTCGGCGAGGTCGAGGGCCAAGGCACGACACCGACCGAGGACGATCGTCACCGGGTCACCGTGCCGGCGCTCCGAGGCCGGGCCGCGGGCGGCCGCACGACAACGATCACCACTGAAGCCAGGTAACCGGACGGCGCCGCCCGGGGCGGTCCGTTCCGGGCGAGCGCCGGATCCCCCACACCGGCCCGGTCGCGTGATCGACGACGACGAGGTGATGTCGGTGACGAAGAAGAGTCACTACAGGGTCTTGGGCATCCGCCGCAACGCCGGGACCGCGGGGGTCCGGTCGGCCTACCTGCGGCTCGTCAAGGACCTCCATCCGGACCACTCGGGCGGCGCCAGCTCGGACGACTTCCGAGCCGTGCAGGAGGCGTACGACGTGCTGTCCGACCCGGCTCGCCGGCAGGCCTACGACGACGAGCTCGATGGGGACCGTCCGGTGCGGCCGCGTCAAACCATCGCCGTCGATCGGTACCGGAACATCGAGCCGTTGATCCCCGAGCAGCCGTTTGCCGAGCAGCCGTGGACGGGCCGCTCACGCGTTCGGAGTGGGATCGAGACACTCTTCGAGGAGCTCCTCGAGAGGCGAGAGCGGCCCCACGTGGTCACGGAACCGAGCCACCGCACGGCCGATTTCGAGCTCACCGTTCCGGCCGAGCTGGCGGCCAGCGGAGGCGAGATCGGCATCGAGCTTCCGGTTCGCCAACGATGCCCCGTCTGCTCGGGGACCGGGATCACGTGGCCGTTCGGCTGCCGGCGGTGCGGCCAGACCGGCCGGGTGATCGTGCAACGGGCACTCCGGCTGACCGTCCCGCAGGGATCGCGGTCGGGCACGGTGGTACGGATCGAGCCGCCGCACTGCCGGCCGCTGACGATCCGTATCGAGGTCGATCAGAGATGGCGCTCGCCACCGGGCTGGTAGACAACCAACAGCCGGCCAGCACGAGGTTGCGACACCAATTCGAGAAAGGAGCCACATCATGAGCTTGTTGAGATTCGGAGCCGATCCGTTCGACAACATCGTCAGGTTGCAACGGGCACTGACCCGGTCGTTGGACAACCCGTTCTTCGGCGGCTGGACACCGTCGGGACGAGGCGTCTTCCCGGCCCTGAACATCTTCGAGGAAGAGAGTGGAGAAGCGATCGTGCTCAAGGCCGAAATTCCCGGCATGGATCGCGACAGCCTCGACATCGAGACGCTCGGCAACCGCGTATCCGTCGCCGGCACCCGGGACATTCCATCGCCCGAGGGCGACTTCCGATACCACCGGCAGGAACGTCGCTCCGGCGAGTTCCGACGGGTGTTCCGCCTGCCCTACGAGGTCGATCCCGACACCGCGTCGGCGACCTACCGGGACGGCGTGCTGACCGTCCGGCTCGAGAAGGCGGAGACCGCCAAGCCCAAGAAGATCGCGATCAGCAAGTGAGCTGGTGACACCCACGACAGCTGACGATTCCATGGAGGCAACCATGAGCAACGACATCGAAACCACCGAGAAGCGGGCCCTCGAGAAGTCCGAGGAGACGACCTGGGCGGGACTGACCTACGAACCGCCGGTCGACATCTGGGAGACCGAGCAGATGCTCGTGCTCAAGACCGACGTGCCCGGCGTTCGGAACGAGGACGTCGAGATCGGGCTCGAGGACGACGTGTTGACCATCAACGGCCGAGTCGCCGTCGATCAGTACGACGGCCTGCGGCCGATCTACAGCGAGTTCAACATCGGGAACTACTTCCGCCGCTTCACGCTGGGCGAGACCATCGACAAGGAGCGGATCGAGGCCGACCTGAACGACGGCGTCCTCACCCTCACCCTGCCCAAGAAGGAGAAAGCGCTGCCGAGGAAGATCAAAGTCACGTGAACGTCCAACGGGCGGGCCTCCGGTCCGTCCGGGCATCCGACCAGCCGGGCCTCGCGGCCCGGCCGGTCGAGCGCCGGCGGCAACGCCGGCGTTTGGGTCTTCGGGGCCGCGTGAGATCGCACAACGAGATCGACGGCTCGGTCCGGGGTGCCGGTCTCGCCTCACCTCGAGATCGGGGAATCGAACGTTTTCTCACGCACGTGAACCGGGTCATCGGCGTCGCGCGATGCACGACCGCTATAATCCCGCCGGTGCATGTCCAACGCCGACGATCAGGGAGGGGCCCCCATTGAAGAAGGCGACGTGCGTCTGCTGTGTCGTGCTGGCCGTGTCGGCCGGGTTATCGAGTGCCGAGACCGTGATCGAGCTCGGCGACCGGCCCGTCGTTCAGAGCGTGCTCGACGACCGCGCGGCAGCACCGCCGGCCGACGGCGGGTTGGTGAGCGCACCGACCAAAGCCAACGAGCCGCTCGCCGGCCAGTGGTTCATCCCCTACTTCGCGGCCGACAAGCGCAACGACGGCGACTCGACGTACTTCGCGATCCGCAACGAAGGCGCCCTGGCCTCGACGGTGGTGGTCGAGTTCTTCGACGTCGACTCGGACGTGCAGACGACAGAGAGCTACGATCTCGAGCCGCGTCAGGTCACGACCGTGGCGGTCCGCCACGTTCCGAATCTGTCGATCGGCAGCGACGGCTACGCCCGGGGATTTTTGAAGATCTCGTCGCTGGTCCCGATCATGGTGGACGCCTTCCAGCTCGAAACCCGCAACGCGTTCGCCGTCGGCGGTGTCGGCTTTGTCGAGGGTGATTTCTGCACCAGGTGGAACGCGCGCTTTCTCCGCTTCGGCTCGTCCGGCGGCACGACGTTGTCAATGATGGTCAACGGCCCGCGGGGCGCCGGCTCGTCCGATCCTCCGACGCTCGCCGGCGACGTCTACTCGGAGAACGGTGAGTTCGTCGGCTCGTTCACCGTCCGCACCGATCAGTGGGCGATGGAGATTCCGGTCCAGGCTCTGGTTCCGGCCGGCGTCGACTTCGGCGTCGTTGAGCTCGTCATCAACGCGACATACTTCCCGTCCGGCATCGTCGAGGTGCAGCACCAGGCCCTGGGCCAGTTCTCTGTCGGTCACTGGGCGATCTGCATGGACTGAGGTTCCGGCGGGTCCTCCGGTCACGCGCTCGGCCCGCCGGCAGGTGGTCCACGGACGGTCTGCAGGCATCCAGCCCGGCACCTCCGCCGCGCAGGTGTAAGCTGCAGTGGTGGTCCCCCGGCGCCGGATCTCCCTGCTCGCCTCGTTGCTGCTGCGGCTGAACCGCGGCCACGAGTACCTGAGACAAACCGAGCATCTGTACATGGTCCTGGTGTCGGTGGTGATCGGCACCCTCGGCGGCTTCGGTGCAGTGGGCTTCCGGTGGTGCATCCGGCTCTTCCAACAGATCGCGTGGCAGACTGATGTCGTCACTCTCGACTACCTGCGGGGGCTGCCGGTCTGGTGGAAGCTGTTGACGCCTGCGGTCGGCGGGCTACTCGTCGGCTTCATCATCGCTCGAGTCGCGGCCGAGGCCAAGGGCCACGGCGTGCCGGAGGTCATGGAGGCGGTCGCGCTGCGGGGCGGCCGGATCCGACCGAGGGTGTTGCTCGCCAAGCTGCTCGCGTCGGGAATCTGCATCGGGTCCGGCGGCTCGGTCGGCCGCGAGGGTCCGATCGTCCAGATCGGATCGGCCCTCGGATCGACCATCGGCCAGTGGCTGGGGATCGGCGAACGCCGGCTGAGGACCCTGGTCGGCTGCGGCGCCGCCGCCGGCATCGCCGGCACGTTCAACGCCCCGGTCGCCGGCGCTCTGTTCTCGGTCGAGATCATCCTCGGCGACTTCGGCGTCGGCCAGTTCTCCCCGATCGTCATCTCCTCGGTGGCCGCGACCGTGGTCAGCCGGAGCTTCCTCGGCGATTTCCCCGCCTTCGAGGTCCCCGAGTACGCACTGGTCAGCGCCGGCGAGCTGCTGGCGTACGCCGTGCTCGGGCTGCTCGCCGGCCTGGCGGCCTTGGCCTTCATCCGCTGCCTGTACGGCGCCGAAGATCTGTTCGATGCGATGCGCATCCCGGTCGTCCTGAAGCCGGTGCTGGGTGGCCTGCTGATCGGGGTGATCGCGCTGTGGTTCCCGGAGATCTACGGCGTCGGCTACGAGGCGATCAACGAGGCGCTCCAGGCCAACCTGATGTGGCAGCTGCTGCTCGTCCTGGCCGTGGCGAAGATGGTCGCGGTGTCGCTGACCCTCGGCTCCGGCGGCTCGGGCGGCGTCTTCGCACCGTCGCTGTTCATCGGTGCCATGCTCGGTGGCTCGGTCGGAACGGTGGTCCACTACTTCTGGCCATCGGCCTCGGGCGGTCCCGGCGCCTACGCGCTGGTCGGCATGGGAGCCGTGGTCGCGGCCGGCGCCCACGCGCCGATCACCGCCATCGTCATCATCTTCGAGCTGACCGGCGACTACAAGATCATCCTGCCGCTGATGATCAGCTGCATCATCGCCACCCTGCTGTCGACCGGGCTGCAGCGAGCGTCGATCTACACCCTCAAGCTCATACGGCGCGGCATCGACGTCCGGCAGGGCATGTCGATCAACGTGCTCGAGCATTTGCACGCGGCCGAGGCGATGCGCGCGGAAGGTGCCGAGGGCGCGCAGGTCGGCCCGGCCGAGGGGCTGCTGGCGGTCATGTCACGCTTCATCGACCGGCCGGGCGAGGCGGTGTTCGTCGTCGACGAGGACGGCAACCTCCAGGGGACGATCACCATCGACGACATCCGTCCGCTGATGGCCGACCCTCAAGTGGTCAGCTCGCTGATCATCGCCCGCGACCTCATGCGCGAGGATGGCTTCCCGGTCTTCCACCCCGACGACTCCCTCGACGAGGTCATGCGCGGCTTCGGCACCTACCGGTTCCAGGCGCCCGTGGTCGAGGGTCGACGCCTGGTCGGGTCGCTCTGGCCGCAGGACGTCATCGAGGCCTACAACGCCGAGGTGCTCAAACGCGACATGGCGTCGAGGATGGCGCTGACCGTCGGCAACGGCCCGGTGACGCGGCCGGTGCCCGGCGTGCCCAACATGAGCATGGCCGAGGTCCGGGTGCCGCTCAGCTTCGTCGACCGCAGCGTCGGATCGCTCGACATCCGGAACCGCTACAAGGTCACCGTGCTGCTCATCAAACGTCCCGGTGAGGGCGGCGAGGAGATCATGGATCAGCTTCCCGACGCGGACTACGTCCTGAAGGACGGCGACGTCATGCTGGTCATGGGCAGCGAGTCCCGGTTGAGGCGGTTCGAGCGGGT
>JASFPU010000207.1:0-6024 GCA_050115855.1 Holophagae bacterium | reverse complement strand
GGCGACGGTGCCGGCTTCGCCGACGGTACTGCTGCTACATGGGAGTGGTATCGCACCAGGGGCTGGCTGGGTTAAGCTAGCCGCCCCGGGAGAGTAGATCGACGGTGCGGTCGGTCGCACCGCTGGAGATCACGTGGACGTTTTTCGGAAATGCTTCGATTTCAGGGACGCCGACGAGGTCCGGAGGCTCGGCGTCTATCCGTACTTCCGGACCATCGCCTCGGGCCAGGATCCCGTGGTCTCGATGGACGGCCAACGGGTGATCATGCTCGGCTCGAACAACTACCTCGGCCTCACCAACCACCCCGAGATCAAGGATGCGGCCGAGCGCGCGCTGCGCGCCTACGGCTCGGGCACCGCGGGCTCGCGTTTTCTCAACGGTACGCTGGACATCCACGTCGAGCTCGAGCGGCGGCTCGCCGAGTTCATGGGGCGCGATGCAGCGCTCTGCTTCTCGACCGGGTTCCAGGTCAACCTCGGCGTGATCTCGAGCCTGGTCGGTCGGCGGGACGTCGCGATCCTGGACAACCTCGACCACGCCTGCATCCTCGATGGTGCGCGGCTGTCGTACGGCCGGGTGCTCAAGTTCGGCCACAACGACATGGCGTCGCTCGAGGAACGGCTGCGCTCGGTCGGTGGCGAGTCGGGCGCCCTGATCGTTGTCGACGGGGTCTTCTCCATGGAGGGAGACGTCGCCGATCTGCCCGCGATCGTCGCACTGAAACGACAGTTCGGTGCGCGGTTGATGGTCGACGACGCCCACGGCATCGGGGTGATGGGCGACCACGGCAGGGGGACCGCCGAGCACTTCGGTCTCGAGGGCGACGTCGACGTGATCATGGGGACCTTCTCCAAGTCGCTCGCCGGCGTCGGTGGCTTCGTGGTCGGCGACGGCCGGGTCGTGGACTGGATCAAGCACAAGGCGCGAACGCTGATCTTCTCGGCGGCGCCGCCGCCTGCCTCGGTCGCCTCGGTCATGAAGGCGCTCGAGATCATGGCGCGCGAGCCGGAGCGGCGACAGCAGTTGTGGGACCACACCGCGTACATGAAACGCGAGTTCACCAACCTGGGGTTCGACACCGGCGAGTCGGCGACGCCGGTCATCCCTCTGGTGGTCGGTGAGGATCTGGCGTCGTTCAGGATGACGATGCGGCTGCAGGAGGAAGGTGTCTTCGTCAACCCGGTGGTGTCGCCCGCGGTGCCGCCGGGACGGGCCATGATCCGCACGTCCTACATGGCGACCCACACCCGAGACCACCTCGACCGGGCGCTCGAGGCGATCGCCAAGGTCGGTCGTGAAATGGGCGTGATCCGGTGAACGTGAAGCGGGTCGCCGGCCGGTCAGACCTCAAGCACTTCGTCGATCTCCCATTCCGGCTGTACCGCGGCGATCCGATCTGGGTGCCGCCGCTCAAGGCCGATGTCCGCAAGCTGCTCGATCCGTCGCGCCACCCGTTTTACGGTGGCGGCAGCGACGCCGAGATCGAGCTCTTTCTGGTGCGCGACGGCGGCCGCGTCGACGGCCGGATCGCCGCCATTCTCAACCACGCCCACAACCGGGCCCACGATGAGAACGTGGCGTTTTTCGGATTCTTCGAGACGGTCCGGGATCCGGCGGTCGCCGAGGCTCTGTTCGGCGCCGCTGAAGAGTGGGCGCGGGACAAGGGCGCGCGAGCAATTCGGGGGCCGACCAACCCCTCGACCAATTACGAGTGCGGCCTGCTCGTCGAAGGTTTCGAGCGGCCGCCGGTGCTGATGATGACGTACAACCCGCCCTGGTACGAGGAGCTCATCGAGGGTGCGGGCTACGCCAAGGCCAAGGACCTCTACGCCTATCTCTCGCCGGTCCACGACGACAGCCTGACTCGGCTCAAGAAGCTCGCAGCGCGTACGGAGAAGCGCAATCCCGGTCTCATGACGCGGAGCGCTGATCTCGCACACTTCGACCGCGAGGTGGCGATCATCAAGGAGCTCTACAACGCTGCGTGGGAGAAGAACTGGGGCTTCGTCCCGGTCAGCGACGCCGAGTTCGACGCGCTCGCGAAGGAGCTCAAGAACCTGGTTCACCCGGATCTGGTGCGGATCGCGTTCATCGACGACCAGCCGGTCGCGTTCATCCTCACCGTGCCGGACTGGAACCCGGTACTCAAGGACCTCGGCGGTCGGCCGTGGCGCCACCCGTTCAAGGTGGTCAAGCACCTGCTGTTCACCAAGGCCGAGTCGCTGCCGGGGATCCGGCTGATTCTGCTCGGTATCCGCGAGGGGTACCGCAACCGCGGCATCGAGTCGCTGCTCTTCGCCAACGGCATCGAGGTCGCGCTCAACGCCGGCTACGAGTGGTGCGAGTACTCGTGGATCCTCGAGGACAATGAGCTGACCAAACGCGCGGTCCGTCTCATGGGCGGCCAGCGGGACAAGATCTACCGGATCTACGAGAAGGCGCTCTAGCTCGCGTCCATACCCGCACCCGTTCCCGCTTCCGATACACCGACCCACCGCCGCCGGCCGCGACGGCCGACGGCTTCCGAACTCCGTCCTCGCCGCCGTCGAAAGCGCGCTTTCACCGGCGTCTGCGGGCGGAATCCGGGCCCTGCTCCGCAGGGCGGTGGGTCTCCATCCGGCGGCCGCGCATTCACTCTTTTGCCCCGCCCCCGCCCCTCCACCCGCCCGCCCTCGGAAACCCGGGTCGACGTCGCGATGCTCCGTCGCCTCCGCGTTTCCGAAGGGGTGATTTTTCGAGTCTTCGTTCCTCGAGGATCATGCTCGGGTCGGTCGCGAGACTGACAGCCATGTCCGAGTTGCTGATTCGCCTCGATGGACTCGAGGGCGTTCCGATCAGTCGTGACAGAGCGGCTCGCCGGGCACGACACCGCCGGTGGCCTTGAGAAACCGTTTCGTGAGGTCGCGGATCATCGCCCGTTGCTTGCGCCTGCCGGTCCCGTTCGGGGTCGGAATCTGCGCCGCCGCGAGCGCCTGGTGGCCGCCGCCGAAGCCGCGCCGTCCGCCCAGGTTGCGTGCGATCTTGCCCGCGTTGCCGTCGCGATCGGTGGTGCGCAGGCTGAGGTGGATCCAGCCGTGGATCACGCCGAGACACATGGTCCACCGGACGCCCTCGGCGCGCAGCAAAAGGTCGGCCGCCTCGGCCACCATCTCGGGCGAGTTGAGCTCGCCGAGATCCGACACGATCCGGTCACCGTGGAGCATCGCCTGATCGAGGGCGACGCGGAGCCGGGAGAAGTAGCTGTGCGGGAGCGGTGCGGACACGATTCGGCCGAGCACTCGGGCGTTGGCCAGCGGGTACAGGGCGAGGTAGGCCTCGACGTCGGCCCGCGTGCTCTCGCGCCCGAGGTCCTGGGTGTCCGATCGGATGCCGTAGGCCATCGCGGTGGCGAGCCGGGTCGGGATCTCGATCTGAGCCGCTTGGAGGTACTCGTACATCATCGTCGAGGTGGCGCCGTACCGGCTCCGGACGTCGGTGAACCGGGCCGACCGGGTCTCCCGCCGAATCGGATGGTGATCGATGACGACGTCGAGCCGCACCGAAGGATCGAACTTGACGTTGCCGGCGCCGGGCTGGGCGTCGACCATACCGAGTCGGTCGAAGCGCTCCAGGTCGAGGCCTTCGAGCTCGCGCGTGTTGAGCCTGAGGTAGTCGAGCAGGGCGACGTTTTCGGCCCGGCCGACGACCCCGGCGTGCGCCACCGAGCAGGCGATACCGTGATTGGAGTTGGCGATCTCGCGCAGCGCGGCGGCGGCGGCGATCGCATCGGGGTCGGGGTTGTTCTGAACCACGATGAGCATGGTCTTGGCGCCGTCCAGAACCGACCACAGCCGCGCCAGGCGGGTGACGGGGGTGAGGCGGCGGGCCATCAGCGGGACCGGAGCTCGGCAGTTCGCGACGCGAGGCGGGTGACAGGCAGCACGATGAAGATCCCGGCCGACAGTATAGCGGGAAAGTGCTCTCGGGCGGACCGAGCGACGATCGCCGAGACCGTCGGAGCCGGGATGTAGAATACCGACCACGGAGGTCGGTGTGCATCGTCGCGGTTGGTTCGCGGTTCTGGCGTTCGGGGTTGGGCTGTTGCTCGTCGTCGTCGTTGTCCTCGGCTCGGTCCGGATCGGGGTCGCGCGGAGCCGGTTGCCCGAGCGCGGCACGCGGGTCGAGTGGCTGGCCGGCTGTCCGGCCGAGGTCGAGGTTCGCCTCGACGGCCTCGGTGTGCCCCACATTCGAACCGACAGCATCCAGGCCCTGTGGTTCGCGCAGGGTTATATCCATGCGCGGGATCGGTTCTTCCAGATGGAGCTTGCCCGTCGCCTCGCTGCGGGTCGTCTCGCCGAGGTCTTCGGCGAGGCGGCGCTGCCGAGCGATCGCAAGATGCGGACCTGGCGGCTGGCGGCGACCGCCAGACGGCAGACGGTGCTGCTCGACGGCGAGTCGAGCGCGGTGCTCGAGGCCTATGCGAGCGGTGTCAACGCCGCGATCGACCGTTGGGGACGTTGGATCTGCCCGGAGACCTGGCTTCTGGGCGTCGATCCCGAGCCCTGGCGGCCGGAGGACAGCCTGGCGATCGGGCTGCTGCTCCAGCTCGATCTGAGCTGGTCGATGGGGGAGGAGTTCCAGCGCGCCGAGCAACTCACCCGTTTGGGCCGAGAGCGCGCGGTCGACCTCTGGGGCTGGTCGCCGTCGGAAGCTCGGGCCTGGATCCCGCCGGGCGAGGTTGCGGTCTCCCCGCACCGTCCGGACGAGCCGATCCGGTGGCCGATGTCCGGTGTCGGCTCGAACAACTGGGCGTTGGCTCCGAGCCGGACCGCCACCGGTCGCCCGATCGTCGCCACGGACCCGCACCTCGGTGTGCGGCTGCCCGTGCCGTTCTCCCTGGTCGGCCTGAGCGGGCCCGGCATTCACGCCGTCGGTGCCTCGCTGCCGGGAACCCCGGGCGTCCTCATCGGACACAACGAGCACGTCGCCTGGAGCTTCACCATGGCGATGCTCGACGATCAGGACCTGTTCGCGCTGACGTTGGACGAGACCGGGGAGAACGAGCTGGTCGACGGCTCCTGGGTCCGTCTGCGGACGCTCACCGAGCAGATCCGGGTTCGCTGGCAGGACGAGCCCGAGGTGCTCGAGGTCCGCCTCTCCGAGCACGGGCCGTTGGTACGCGACACCGGGGACCAGGCGCTCGCCATGTCCTGGACGGGCTTCGCGGGGAACGGCATCGTCCGACCTCTGCTCGAGCTCAACCGCTCGGTGTCGGCCAAGGATGCCGCGCTCGCATGGGACGGCGTGATCGGGCCGTCGATGAGCCTGGTCGCTGCCGACACCGGCGGCCACATCGTGCACCAGGTGGTCGGTCTCGTTCCGGATCGTGGTCGCGGCGCCGGTCGCCTTCCGGCGCCGGGCGCCGACTCCCGGTGGGGCTGGCTGGGCTACCTGCCGATGAGCCGGAACCCGTCCAGCGTCGATCCGGAGAGTGGGATTCTGGCGACCGCCAACCACGACTTCTACTCCGAAGGTGACGCCGAGATGAGCCGGCGGCTCCCAGGTGATTTCGCGTCGCCCTGGCGGGTGCGTCGGATCCGGCGCGTGCTCGAGGCCCGCCACGACTGGAGCGTCCAGGCGTCGCTGCGTTTCCAACGCGACGTGGTCTCCGAGCGCGCGATCGCGATGGTGCGGCTGCTGCGCCCGGAGCTGGAAGCGCACGGCGGGCCGAGCGCCTCGGTGCTGCTCGATTGGAACGGTGCCATGGATGCCTCCAGCCCGGCGCCGCACGTCTACTCGCGGTTGCTCCTCGAGCTCGGGCGGGCCGTCGGCGAGGACGAGATGGGCCTGGCCGGCACGGGGTCGGGCGGTCTCGCCGTCGAACCGTTGCTCCGCCTGCTGGCGGGCGGCATGAGCGACGAATGGTGGGACGACCGATCGACCCCGTCGCGCGAGAACCGGGCCGAGATCATCGGCCGTGCGCTCGACGCCGTCGACCGGCGGCATCCGACCGAGCCATGGGGCGAGGTCCACCGGATCGACTT
>JASFPU010000206.1:0-6027 GCA_050115855.1 Holophagae bacterium | reverse complement strand
TGTCGTCACGAGACAGACCCTGGTCGGCGAGGAACCGGTCGATGTCGGAGCGCAGGTGGGACCGGACCATGTCCGGAACCTCGGCGGAGAGGACGATCCGGAAACCGCGCTCGGAGATGTCCCAGCCCATGACCCGCTCGGTGTCCGGGTAGAACACCGATCGGGTCGCGACGACCGTCGGACCGGTCGCGTCGCGATCGGTGCCGACGACAACCGCCGCGGCGGCGCCGTCGCCGAACAGGCCGGACGAGATCAGGTTGGGGATCGACAGGTCGTCGCGTTGCAGTGTGAGCGAGCACAGCTCGACCGAGAGCAGCACGGCAACCTCGGAAGGAAAGGCGCGCACGCAGTCCGCGGCGCGGGCGATTCCAGCCGCGCCGGCGACGCAACCGAGACCGAAGAGCGGCAGCCGCTTGACCCGTGACGGCAGGCCGAGGCGGTTGACGAGGCGCGCGTCGAGCGACGGGGTCGCGACCCCGGTCACGCTGGTGACGATCACGGTGTCCACGTCGTCAGGTTCGAGACCCGCCGAGTCAAGCGCCGCCATCATGGCGGCGCCGCCGACGTCGAGCGCGACCCGGATCCAGGCAGTGTTGGCCTTGCCGAACCCGTCGAGGGCGGCGTACTCGTCCATCGGCAGCGCGAGGTGGCGACCGCCAACCAGGACGTTGCGGTGCAGCCGCTCGAGCCGATCCAGGTTGTAGTGGCGGGCCGACCAGTGCTCGCGGAAGGCCGCGAGGAGGGTGTCCTGGTCGTAGTAGTTCGGTGGGAAGGCCGTGCCGACGGCCGCGATCCTCACAGCATCTCTCCGGTTTCGTGTCGGCTCGTCACGGTTCGAGCTCTCCCCGCACCTCGAGCTCGACCTGAATTTCCTTGTCCGCCCGCATGACGAACACGCTTGGATCCTCGAGTCCCCACGCAACATAGGGTATCGAAACCGCACCACGGCCGGCGATGTCGGCGCCGGTTCGCGACACCTCGGCCGGAATGACGATGTCGTGAGCCTCGCCGAGCAGGACGAGGGAACCGGCCAACTGCAGCTCTGCCGTACCGTCGGTCGGGAGCGTGCCGTCGACCCGAGTGAGGCGAAACACGAGATCCGGGAACTCGCCAGTGCGCAGCACGTCGTTGTGCATCTTCTTGTCGCGCTTCTTGTTGCCCGTCACGGCACCGCGCGCATCCAGCACCACCTCGCCGGACGCGTCGCCGCCCTCCGGATCGAAACGCAGGGTTCCCCGGGTGATGGGCACCTCTCCGTGAACCGTGTGCAGCGTGCTGCCGAGCGTGAAGGTGGCCCGGCTGGCGTCGGCATCGAGCCGCAGCTCGATCGGCTCTGCAGCCGAGGCGAGCGTGGCGAGAATCACCACGAGACAACCGGACAAAATCGTGCGGGTTTTCATCGTTCCCCCCAATTACGATCGCCGCCTTTAGAGATCGCGACTCGGTCTGATTTCACTCATTGGACGCCGAACTGCAATCCTCATACCAGGTTCGATCGTTGGGCGCCTCGGGTGTCTCCTCGATCGCGGGTGCCAAAATGGCGTCGTTGCGTTCCGGCCCGTCGAAAGCGGCCAGGAACGGCGCCCCACGTCGTCGATCCGTCGGGGTGTGTGAACGATCGGCCGCGGCGGAGCCGGCGTTCGACGCTTCGGCGGGGAGAGTAGTAGGTTTCGGTGTCCGGATGGCCGGTACGTTGGCGGCCGCCCCGACGCGCGGGGTCGGATCCGACCGGGGCCGTCCACACGTCGGCCGGCTCGCCCATCCGGGCGGTCAGACGACGTCAGGTTTCGAGTTCGATCACGACCCGTCGGCGATCGCCGTTGCGACCAGCCGGCCGGTGAGCACGCAGCTGCCGAGAAAGGTCCCCTCGAGCGAGCCCTTGCCGTGGATCCCGCCACCGCCGAAGCCGGCGGTCTCACCGATCGCGTACAGCCCGCGGATCGGCCCACCCGTTGTGTCGAGCACTCGGCTTTGAAGGTCGGTCTGCAGGCCGCCGAGGCTCTTGCGGCTGAGGATGAACTCGCGGATCGCGATCAGCGGACGGGCTTTGGGGTCGTCGATCGCCTGGAAGGCGCAGGTCCGGAGGCGGTCGGCCTTGTAGGTTCGGGAGGCGGCGATTCTGCGCAGTTGGTCGTCGTTGAAGTAGCGCGGTCCGCGCGCGATTTGAGCGTCGTACGCGGCGATGTCGGCCGCCATCCGATCGCGGTCGATGGTGGCTCCACCGAGCGACAGAGCCTCCATTTTGTCCATCAGCTCGTCGAGCGAGCGCGCGACCACGAAGTCCTCGCACTCGTCGATCAGCCGATGGACCAGCTCCGTGTTGCCGAACACGATCTGCTTGACGAGCTCGAGCTTGCGCTTGTGGCGGAAGGCGGTCATGTAGTCGCAGCCGGACACCGCGAGCTCCTTGATGGCGATCTTCCAGTTGAGCACCTGCCACGAGTACTGCGCCGGTGTGCGGCAGATCTGCTCGACGACCCAGCGGGTGTCGGTGTAGCCCATGAGCGGCACCGGGCCGAAGCGGCAACCGCTGGCGTCGAGCCACAGCGCCGAGCGTGGCGGCACCAGACTGACGCCGTCGAGCGGCGTCTCGCCGTCGCGCTGGTGGACGCCGGCCGCGTAGTGCCACTGCTTGTCGAGGTGGGTGAGGGCGGCGCCGTGGGTCGAAGCCTCGTCGTGCAGCAGGCCGTCGGCGTAGCGGTGTGAGCCGTTGAGCAGCGTCGCCGGCGGACCGCCCCATGGTGCGTACCAGTTGGCCCTGACCTTGCTCAGGTCGCCGCCGCAGATACCGCCGGAGGCGAGCACCACGTGCTCCGCGCGGGCCTCGAAGTCGGCGCCGCCGTCCTCGGTCACTCCGGCGCAGCCGACCACCCGGCCGGCCTCGACCAGCAGCCGCTCGACCCGGTGACCGAAACGGAGCTTGAGGCGGTTCCGGTGACGGTGACCGTCAAGTGCGGCCACCACCGCCTCGACGATCGCGTGGCCGGTGCCCCAGGCGATGTGCCAGCGCGGCACCGTGTTGCCCGGCTGAAAGAGCCCACGCTCGGCCCAGTTGACGAGTGGCAGGAACTCGACGCCGAAACCGGTGAGCCAGTCGAAGACGAGCTCGGTCGAGCGCTCGACGTAGGTCCGAGCCCATCGCCTGGGCCACTCGTCATCGTCGCCGAAGTCGGCGAAGCTGAGCCAGTCCGACCACGCGAGCTCAGGCGTGTCGTCGATGCCGAGCTTGCGCTGGTGGGGCGTGTCGACGAACATGACGCCGCCGAAGGACCGCTTCGCCAGACCACCGAGCCTGTCCTCGGTGTCGCGGTCCAGTACGAGGACCCTCAGCCCGTGGTCGAGAAGCTCATGGGCGGCAGTGAGCCCGGCGATCCCGCCGCCGGCGATGACGACGTCCGCGTGGTGTGTGGTTGTCATCGGCCCTCCGGTCATCGAATTGTCCCCCAACACCATACCCAGGATGTCCGTCCGGGAGAAGCCGGCCCGGCACAGAGCGGTCCGTGGTGCGCAGGTCTGGAGGCGGACCCCCGACAGGCAACGACGCTCGACCGGGCGGTCAGAGCAGGAGCTCGCCGAAGGTGAAACAGTGGTA
Source organism: Holophagae bacterium (assembly GCA_050115855.1). Taxonomy (GTDB): domain Bacteria; phylum Acidobacteriota; class Thermoanaerobaculia; order Thermoanaerobaculales; family Sulfomarinibacteraceae; genus JAHECW01. The sequence goes on along the minus strand of JASFPU010000206.1, from coordinate 2,435 downwards.
GATCGCGTAAGACAGGCTCAGAAAGGCGTGGAAGAACGCCCAGCAGATGCTGTGGCGAGACGCGAGTCGAGACTGAGCAGGTACTCGGCGATCGCGCGCAGGTCCTCCTCCGGCAGCATCGCGAGGTTCATCTGGACATCGCCCATGCCGCCGCTCGACAGCTTGTCGTAGCCGAGAGTCTCGCCGTACTGCAACGCGAGCACGAGGTCCGACGCGTCCGAGTAGCGGCCGCGAGCTTCGAGATCGAGCAGGCTGGGCACCTCGCCCTCACCGTCCGGGTGGGGGCCGCCCGCGAACGCGCGGGAGGTGTCGGGGATCATCAGCGCGTTGCGCGGGGTGTGGCACTCGCCGCAGTGACCCGGACCATTGACCAGGTAGGCGCCGCGGTTCCACGACGGGGACCGCGCCGGGTTCGCGGGAACGACGGCGTCACGAAACGCCAGGCGCTTCCAGATCCCGACGCCGCGCCGGGCCAGACCGAGCATCGGCACGTCCGGGCCGCGGCCTGGAGCATGCACGGGCTCGAGGGTGTTCAGATACGCCCACAGGTCGAGCACGTCCTCGACCCGCATGGTGCGGTACGACGGGTAGGGAAAGGCCGGAAAGTAATGCCGACGGTCGGGAGAGACACCCGACATCACGGCATCGATGAACTGCTCCGCCGTCCAGCTGCCGAGGCCGGTCCCGGGGTCCGGCGTCAGGTTCCCGGGCCAGAACGTCCCCACGGGTGTCCGGAACTCGGCGCCGCCCGCGGGTGGTCCGGTGACGCCGGCCGTCGCCGAGGTCTTGTGGCACGAGGCGCACCCGCCTGCGCGGTACACAACCTCGCCGTTGGCCGGATCGGGGTCGTGCGCCGGGAGCAGTCGCCCGCTCGGACGCGCGGCGGTGAGCAGCAGCAGGGCCGCGGCGGCCGTCACGACGACGACTGCCGCCACCGCTGCGGCCCGTTGCGCGCGGCCGAATCGGCTCACTTCTTGGGCTTGCGGAACAGGTCGTGGCAGCTCTTGCAGCCGTTGCCCAGCGCGCCGAGCGCCGGCGGGAACTCGTCAGCCGAGGTGACCGACTGCATGGCGACCGCCGCCTGACGCGTGCGCTCCATGATCTCGTCGAACTTCGCCCGCTCGGTCCAGATTTCCGGCTTGGCAAAGGTCTCGACGTCGCCCGTGTCGCTGCCCTCGGGGAACAGCTCCGTCGCCCGTGCGAGGTGGTCGGCGATTTTCGCCGCGCTCGACTGAACGACCTCGGCGTCGAATGGTTGCTCCTTCTTGACCATGGCGCCCAGGACCATCATCTCGTCCTTGATCCCCTCCATCGCCTCGTGCCGCTCCTTGATCGCCTCGGTGGCCGTCATGGCCGCGACCGAAAGCGCGATCGAGACCGTGACCACGGTCGTGCCCCACACAAGTCGTCTCGTTCCGTTCATCGTGCTCCTCCTTGTCGGTTCGTCGACGTTTCGAGCAGGTGTTTTCATGCCGGACGATACGTGTCTCGCTCACGGGAATCAACCGCCGGCAGCGACGGCCCATTTCCGGACGCTCGACGAAAACCAGCGGTGCTCACTCGATGGGGATTCAACTGGCCGTTGATGCAATGCGGCGATGGGGTGATAAGATCTCGCCGGTGAGGATGCCAAAGTGCTCAGGCTCGGGGGCCGCCGGACCGGGGAGTCGGCCGGTGGCTGGATGGGCGCCCGACCAATCGGTCGCCGTCGCCGATCGGTGGTGGCCGTGTCGGTCGCAGTTCTTCGCCACCTTTCCGAGTTGATGAGTCAGGTTCATCGAAGGGAGTTCGTCATGACACGTTTCGCCGCCGTCATCAGCGTGTTGGCGTGCGCGTTCCCTGCATTTGTCGCAGCGCAGACGCCGCACATCGTCGCCGTCGAGAGCAATCGGAATCTGTGGGAGATCGATCCAGCCACCGGAGTCGGGACGCTCTTCGGCGCCGTGAGCTCGAACGCGGGCACGACCGGCGGCCTGGCGATCGGCGCGTCGAACACGGTCTATCTGAGCTCGACCTCCCTGGATTCACTTTTCACTCTGGACCTCGGGACCGGAACCGCAACCCTGGTCGGGGCGTACGGTGATTCCTCGATCGTCATGCACGGGATCGAGTACGTCCCCTCCACCGACACGCTGTACGGGGTCTCGTCGCACAACAACGGGCTGTACGAGATCAACAAAACCACCGGCGTTGCCACCCTGATCGGTACGTCGGGTCTGACGTCGTTTTCCAACATCGGTTGGAACTCGACGACCGGGGTCATGTACTTGACGAACTCCGGAGCGGACAGTCTGTACACGGTCGACTTGGCCACAGGAGCCACCACGCTGATCGGCGCGCTCGGGACATCGACCAACCCGAACGGTCTCGCCTTCGATCCCGACACCGGGACCCTCTACATGGTCGACAACAGCACCGACAGCTTTTACACCATC
>JASFPU010000205.1:0-6077 GCA_050115855.1 Holophagae bacterium | reverse complement strand
GAGCGCAGGGTCGGACGAACGCTCGCGTTTGGACGGCCCGAGCACCGAAGACGAAAGCCGCCGTCCGTCGCGGACGGCGGCGGTGGGTCGGATCGTCGGGTACGGGCACGGGAACGGGCACGGGTGCGGGTACGGCACGGACAAGGGGGGAGATCGAAAACCCCGAGTGGAGGACCGCGTATGATGACCCGACCCCAGGGGAGGACCATGAGCGACGCGATTCTCGACATCGACCACGTCAGCAAGCGCTTCGGCGACGTCACCGCGGTCGACGATCTGAGCTTCACCGTGCCGCGCGGCTCGGTGTTCGGCCTGCTCGGCCCGAACGGCGCCGGCAAGTCGACGACGATCCGGATGATCATGCGCATCATCATGGCCGACAGCGGCCGCGTACTGCTCGACGGCGAGCCGGTCGACGACGACCGCCGCCGGCTGATCGGCTACCTGCCGGAAGAGCGCGGGCTGTACAAGAAGATGAAGGTGCTCGAGCACCTGGTCTTCCTCGGTACGATCCGCGGTCTGCCGCCGGGCGAGGCCAAGAAGCGGTCGGTCGCGTGGCTCGACTCCTTCGAGCTCGGCGACTGGGCGACGCACAAGATCGAGGACCTTTCGAAAGGTATGCAGCAGAAGGTGCAGCTCATCGGCTGCCTGATCCACCGGCCGCAGCTGCTCATCCTCGACGAGCCGTTCTCGGGGCTCGACCCGATCAACACGAGGCTGTTCAAGGACCTGCTGCTCAAGATGGCCGCCGAGGGCGTGACCATCGTGCTGTCGACCCACGTGCTGCCCCAGGTCGATGAGCTGTGCACCCACATCTGCCTGATCAACCGCGCGCGGGCGATCATCAACGGCCGGCTGAGCGACATCCGCGCCGAGTACGGCGGCAACGTATGGCGGCTCGGCGGCGAGCTCGACCGCGACGCGATCGGCGCGCTGCCGGCGGTCACCGACGTGCAGCCCCTCGGCGACGAGCTGCTGGTCGAGCTCGCGCCCGACGCTCCGTCGCGCGAGCTGATGAAGGCGCTCGCCGCCCAGGGTGGGCTCGAGAGCTTCACGCGCTTCGTTCCCGAGCTCGAGAACATCTTCATCCGCGCCGTCGAGGAGGACCGCGCTCATGGTTAGCATCCCCCGCATCGCCGCCGTCATCCGCCGCGAGTACCTCGAGCGGGTCCGAACCAAGGCGTTCTGGATCTCGACCCTCCTGGTGCCGGTCTTCCTCGCGGCCGTGATGATCATCCCCGCCTGGCTCGCCGCGCGCGGCGGCGGCGACTTCTCCGTCGCGGTGCTCGACTTCACCGGCCGGTTCACCGAACCGATCCGGGCCGAGCTCGACGATCTGCTCGAGAAACCCGCGTCGACCGCGACCGAGGAGCTCGAGAAGACCGGCGTCGTGACCGGCGAGCAGGCCGAAGCGGTCGGCGACATGGTCGACGAGCCGCTGCTCCAGATCGAGCTTGTGCCGCTCGACATCACCGGCGACCCAGAGACGGTCCGCGACCGCGCCAAGCAGAGCGTCCACAACGGCGACTACGACGGGCTGCTCGTCCTGCCTGCGAGCCTGCCCAACGAGGGACAGGCCGAGTACGTGTCGCCCAACGTCTCGACTTTCCAGATGCTGAGCGTGCTCGAGCGCTCGGTGAACAACGTCATGGTCACCGATCGCCTGACCGCGGCCGGCCTCGACCCCGACCGGGTCGGCGAGCTCACCCGGCGGGTCGACCTCAAGACCTTCAAGCTCGGCGCCAAGGGCCAGGAGACCCACGACCAGGGCCAGGGCTTCCTGATCTCGTACGTGTTCATGATGATCATCTACATGACCGTGCTCATGTACGGCATCTACGTCATGCGCGGCGTGCTCGAGGAGAAGAGCTCGCACATCGTCGAGGTCATCATCTCCACCGTCAAGCCGTTCGAGCTGATGCTCGGCAAGATCCTCGGCATCGGCGCCGTGGGGCTGACCCAGTTCCTGCTCTGGTCGCTGCTGATGATCGCGATCACGGCGCCCGGCGCGGCGGCCGCCGTCGGCATGGGCGGGCTCGAGCTGCCGGCGGTCCCGGCGATCCAGATCGTCTTCTTCGTGGTCTACTTCGCGCTCGGATTCCTGCTTTACGGCACGCTGTACGCCGGCGTCGGCGCCGCCTTCGACACCGAGCAGGAGGCGCAGAACTTCCAGGGCGTGATCACCATGTTCCTGGTCGTGCCGCTGGTGCTCATGATGTACATCCTCAACCAGCCGGACGCGCCGCTGTCGGTCGCGCTGTCGCTGTTCCCGTTCTTCACGCCGATGTTGATGTTCCTCAGGATGACCCTGACCCAGGTGCCGGCAATCCAGCTCGCGGCATCGGTGGTGCTGATGTGTGCGACCATTGTCGCCGCCGCCTGGATGGTCGGCAAGATCTACCGGGTCGGCATCCTGATGCACGGCTCCAAGCCCAAGTTCAAGGACCTGTGGCGCTGGATCAAGGAGGCGTGAGCATCACGATTCGATCCCGATCACGATCCCGATCTCGTTCCCGGGATGCAGTGGATTTCGGGATCGGGAACGGGAACGGGATCGGGATCGAGAGCTTGCCCGCTCCCGTTTGACGACGAGTCGACCGCTGCTATAATGCGCCCTCCCCTCCGGGGGCCTGCTGGGGTGTCGTCCAATGGCAGGACATGCGGCTCTGGACCGTAGAATCGGGGTTCGAGTCCCTGCACCCCAGCCACAGCGGGAGATGACAACGCCTGGCTGCAGCCGGGCGTTTTTTCGATCGGCAGCGAAGGAGCTGATGACGTGGACCCGGTGCTTGGCGAGATCGCCTCGCTGTCAGCCGCCCTGCTGTGGGCGACCGCGGTGGTCCTGTTCCGGACGCCGATCGCGGTTCACGGCGCGCGCACGGTCAACCTGCTCAAGTGCCTGCTCGGGACCGTCCTGCTCGCGGCCACGCTGCCGCTCGTCGGCGGCTTCGGCCAGCTCGCCGGGGTCGCCGGCCGCGACCTGGCGCTGATCGCCGCTTCCGGTGTCGTCGGTCTGACGCTCGGCGACACCGCCCTGTTCGCCGCGGTCGGCCGCATCGGGGCCCACCGGACGCTGCTGATCCAGACCCTCGCACCGGTCTTCGCCGGCGGCCTCGCCGCAGCGGTCGGCGAACGGCTGACCGCCGGCCAGCTGGTCGGCGCGGCGGTCGTGCTCGGCGGCATCGCCGTCGTGGTCGGTCCGCTCGAGCCGGCAACCGCCCGCCACCGACGGGTGACCGGCGCCGGCCTTGCCCTCGGGCTGCTGGCCGCGTTCGGTCAGGGCGCCGGCGTGGTGATCGCCAAGGCGGGCATGGAGGACATCGCCATCCTGCCCGCCACGCTGGTCCGGCTTGGCGCCGCCGCGGCCGGCCTGCTCGTGGTGGCCGCGCTCGGCGGCCGGCTGACCGGGCTCGGTCGCGTGGTCCGCCATCCGAGCACGCTGCGTCGCCTGCTGCCGGCGAGCTTCATCGGCACCTATCTGGCGCTGCTGCTGATGACCGCCGGCATCATCCTGGCACCGGCCACCATCGCGGCGGTGCTGCTCGCGACGACACCGATCTTCGGTCTGGTGGTCGAGGCGGTCGCGGACCGCCGGCGGCCGACCGCGGTCGAGCTGCTCGGAACTCTGCTCGCCGTCGCGGGCGTCGCCATCCTCGTTCTTTCGTAATTCTTAATTCTTAGTTCTTAGTTCTTAGTTCTTAGTTGCATCGCACATGGTCAACGTCGCCATGGAATCACTCTGCGATGGAACCTCAAAACTCAAAACTGATGGCTGCGTCATCGAACCAGCGGATGGCGACGACGGCGCCGCCGGTGGCACGGATGATGATCGCGTCTGCAGCGGCGCGGTTGGAGACCGACGGCCGTCCGGGCAGGTCGCACGGCGCCGAGACCACCGGCCAGCGGACGCCGTCGAGGTCGACGCGGACCGCGGGATCGAAGGCGACGAACGACCAGGTCTCACCGGGCACCGCCTCGAGCGCCGCCTCGCCCCGCACCGCGACGACGCGGAGATCCGGCGCCAGGAACACCAGATCGTCGCCGAGCGCTCGCCGGGCGAGCAGGCCGAGGTTGGCGACGGCGTGATCGACCCGGCCTCCAACCGCGCCGAGCACGACGAGCGACTCGAGGCCGAGCTCGTCGAACGCGTACTCGAGCGCCTTGTCGAGGTCGGTGCGGTTCTGGTCGGGGCGGTGAACCAGCCGGTTCTCGCCGACCCAGGCGCGGATGCCGGATCGGATGGAGTCGAGATCGCCGATCACCGCCGCCGGCCGGAGACCGACCCGGCCGAGCTGGTTGGCGCCGCCGTCGGCGGCGAGCAGCGGCTCGGCCGCGGCAGCGAGCGCCGCCAGCCGCTCGGTCCAGCGGACCGGGCCGTTGGCGACGAGCACGGCATGCGGCGATTCCACCGCCGCATCTTACCCCTTCACGAACGGTTCACACGGCGCTGCAACCCTGCCGACCGTGCGCCGAACCCGAATCCCGGCAGAGCCGGCCACCGCGACCTTCGGATCCGTACGGTTCGTTTCCCAGGATGGTAGACTCGACGTCGGAATGCACATTACCGCTGACGATCTCTCCGGCACCGTGTACATCCCCGACACCTCGGCCCTCATCGAGAACCCGGATGCCCTCGACCGCCTCCTGATGGACGGCAACGTGGTCGTCCTGCTACACAAGGTGATCGAGGAGCTGGGCCGGCTCCAGGCGTCGCGGTCGAAGTCCGACGGCGTCCGGCACGCCGCCCGCAACGTGATGCGGAAGATGCTCGAGTACCGCCGCCAGAACCTCATCCACCACGGGGTCGATCGGCTGCTGCAGCACGAGGACGATCCCGAGGACTTTCGCCGGACCCCGACCGGCGGCGTGCTGGCCTGGGAACCCGACGGTGTCACCACCGACAACTTCCCGACGGAGTCCGGCGACAACCACATCCTGGCCAGCGCCCACCGGATCGCCGAGGCCGCCACGTCGAACGGCCGGCCGCACTACCAGGTGGTGGTCATCTCGGAGGACTCGAACCTGCTGCTCAAGTGCGACGCGCTCGGCGTCGCGGCCGAGAACCTGCGCTACGGCAAGGTGACCCTGGACAGCGTCGACGAGGTCTTTCGGGGTCTCGTCGAAGGATCGATCGACGACACCGCCCTCGAGGCCTTCTTCGACAGCGGCGTGCCCGGCGAGCGCTGGCTGCCGCTGCACATGCTGACCACGCCCGAGCCGGTCGAGTGCCTGTGGAACATGGGCGTGGTCATGACCTGCGGCGACCGGACCCTGCTCGGCCGGGTCAACGCCGACACCGGACGGGTCGAGGATCTCCGCTTCGCCCAGTACTGGGACCGCAAGCGCCACGAGTACAAGCCGCGGCCGATTCTCGGTTTCACGCCGCGCGATCCGCAGCAGATCCTGGCCATGGAGTTCCTGCTCGACCCCGAGGTCCAGCTCGTCGTGCTCGACGGCCCGGCCGGCTCGGGCAAGACCCGGATGATGGTCGCGACCGGCCTGTACATGCTGATCGGCCAGCCCACCACCTGGCGGGTCGCGCCGACATCGCAGCCGCTGACGCCGGACTACGGCTACGACCACGGCATGCTGCTGCTCCGGCCCGAGCACGCGTCGAGCCAGTACGAGCTCGGCTACCTACCGGGCGACTACGAGACCAAGCTCAGCCCGTGGCTCGAGCCGTTCTTCCAGGCGGTCCGCTCGCTGTCGCTCGCCAACGAGCACGACTTTCTCGACGAGCTGCAGTCCACCGACCGGCTGACCATGGTGTCGACCTCGATGCTTCGAGGGCTCGACATCGAGCGGTCCATTGTGCTGGTCGACGAGCTGCAGAACGGCGACCGGCACCTGGCCAAGACCCTGATGTCGCGCTTCTGCGCCAGCTCGAAGGTCGCCCTCGCCGGCTGCCTCGACCCGGTCCAGATCGACAACCCCTACGTCGACTGGCGGTCGAACGCGCTGACCCGGATCAAGGAGACCTACAAGGGCTTCGGCCCCGAGGTCGCCCAGGTCCGTCTGGTGCACAACTACCGGGGGCCGATCTCGACCCGGGCCGACAAGCTGTAGTCAGTTTTCAG
>JASFPU010000204.1:0-6105 GCA_050115855.1 Holophagae bacterium | reverse complement strand
GCCGGGTTATTTCGGGATCTTGAGCTTCTGACCGACCTTGATCAGGTCGGGGTTGTCCAGGATGTCCCGGTTGGCCTCGAAGATCTTCATGTACGCGCCGCCCTTGCCGTAGTACTTCTGGGCGAGCCCGCTCAGCGTGTCTCCGGCGACGACCTCGTGGATGGTGACCTCTGCGGCCTCGTGCGCGGCCTCGGGCTCGGGCATCGGCGCCGGTTTGGCCACCTTGATGGCGTTGACGATGTTGTCCGGCGAGACCAGCTCGTCGAGCTTCTCCATCGCCTTCGTCGCGGCGTCGCGGCTCGGCGCTTCACCGGTCAGGGTCACCACCTTGCCGCGGACCTCGGCGCCGAGGTGCGTGACCCCGAGGTTCATCGCCTTGATGGTGGTGATCGCTTCCGAGACCTTGTCGTCGAAGCTCTTGCCGAACATGTCGAAGAGACCCATCGTGTGCTCCTTTGTCGAGTGGATAGTGATCGAATTTCCGTGTTCCGGCGGTCATGATATCAGGACCCGGTATACTCCAGCGACCGCGCGACGAGGAGCGACAAGGGGATACGGATGGACGACCGAGCACTGGCTCTCGGCGCCGAGCTCGACGGCACCGGGCGCGTGACCCTCGACCTGGACCATTTGACGACCCACGCCGTCTGCCTGGGAATGACCGGTTCCGGCAAGACCGGCCTCGGCATCGTGATGCTCGAGGAGCTCGCCCGGCGCGCGGTCCCGTTGCTCGTCATCGACCTCAAGGGCGACATGGTCGATCTGCTGCTCAACTTTCCGGATCTCGCACCGGGGTCGTTCGAGCCCTGGCTGCCGGCCGACGAGGTCGGCAGTCGCGACCGGATGGAGGTCGCCCGGGAGATTGCGGATCGGTGGCGCCGGGGGCTCGAGGGGTCCGGGTTGGACGGCTCCGACGTTCGGGCGGTGCGCGACGGTGTGCTCTGGCAGCTCGTCACGCCGGGCGCGGCAGCGGTGGCGCCGCTCGACATCTTGCCGGCGCTCGGCGCGCCGGACGGCTGGGACCCGGCCGCCGATCCAGACGGCGCCACCGAGCGGGTCAACGGTGTCGCTGGCGCGATCCTGTCGCTCGTCGGACGAGGTGGTGACCCGCTCGCCGACCGCGACCACGTGCTCACTGCGTCGGTGATCCTCGAGTTCTGGAAACGCGGTGAGGAGCTCGACCTGCCGACCCTGATCGGTGGTCTGGCCGACCCGCCGATGCAGTCCCTCGGCGCCCTGCCGGTCGAGGCCTTCTACCCGCGCGGCGACCGCATGAAGCTCGTGCTCGCACTCAACACCCTGATCGCGAGCCCGGCCTTCGCCGCCTGGACGCGGGGCACACCGCTGACGATGGAGGACCTGCTCGGCACGCGCCAGCGTCCCCGGGCGACCATCGTCAGCGTCGCTCACCTGGACGACCGCCAGCGGATCTTCGTCATCGCGCTGCTGGTGTCCGAGCTGGTCGCGTGGATGCGGCGGCAGCCGGCGTCGTCGGGTCTCAGAGCGCTGCTCTACATGGACGAGGTGCACGGTCTGCTGCCGCCGCACCCGGCCAACCCGACCACGAAGCCGCCACTGTTGACGCTGTTCAAGCAGGGCCGGGCGTTCGGCGTCGGTGCGTGGCTCGCGACCCAGAACCCGGTCGACCTCGACTACAAAGCGCTCGGCAACGCTGGAGTCAAGGTCGTCGGCCGGCTGATCACGGACCGGGATCGCGAGCGCGCGCTCGAGGGTCTCGGGCTCGGCGCGGGGGTCGACGGCCGGGACGTCGACGACGTGGTCGCGAGTCTCGGAAAGCGGCAGTTCCTGCTCGAGGACGTCCGTCACGAGCCGCGCGTCCGGCTGCTGACGTCGAGGTGGGCGATGAGCTATCTGCGCGGCCCGGTCGCGCTGGCGGAAATGGGGCCGCTGGTCGCGTCGAAACCCACGGATCGGGACGGCGGCGCGTGGGCCGCCCGACCCCCCGGGCAATCGCGCGAAGTCGGAACCGACACCCCGCCGGTGCTCGAGCACGCGGTGCCGACCCTCTACGCGACGGCGTCCTCGGGCGTCGCCAGTCCGTACGTCCTCATCCGGTGCCGTGTCCAGATTCACCGCAAGAGCCTGGAACTGGATCGTCGGCTCGACGAGCAGTGGTGGATCGGCATCGCCGACGACGGAGCCGTGGATTGGGACTCCGCGGATCCGTTGGAGACGCCGCCGGATCTCGTCGTGCGACCGCCGGACGGGATGCGGTTTCCGCCGGCGGCACCGTCGCGGCTCGGCGACGAGCTGCGCGGCGCCGAGCGCGACTTCGTCCGCTGGCGGGCGAGGCGACCGGTCGAGGTGTTGGCCAACCCGACTCTCGGTCTCGTCGCCGAGCCCGGCGAGGTGCGGGACGCCTTCGTGGAGCGCTGTCTGATCGCCGCGGACCGCGCCGACGACGAGACGCAAGAGCGCGTGCGGGCTCGCTACGAAAAACGCATCCGCACCGTGCAACGGCGGATGGCCAGGGAGCGCGACGAGCTGGACCGCGATCGCGAGCTGCTGGCGTCCCGGCGCGCCGAGGAGAAGCTGGGGGTCGTGGAGGGGCTGCTGTCCGTGCTGCTCGGATCGAAGAGCGTGCGGTCGGCGTCGCGCAAGGCGGCGTCCCGTGCCCGAACGGCGGCGACCAAGCGGCGGATGCGGCGGACCGCGGAGGGGTCGGTCACCGAGTCCGAGGCCGAGATCGAACGGCTCGAGGGCGAGCTCGACGACCTCGCCGACGAGATGCAGGAGGAGATCGACCGGATCGCGGCGGCGTCGGAGCGCCAGGCCACCGCGGTCGAGAACGTCGCGGTGCGTCCGATTCAGCGAGACATCGAGGTGCAGGATCTATGGCTGGTCTGGCAATGACGACGTCGGATTGGAAGGTGGTGCTGGTCCGCCACGGCGAGGCGACGAGCACGAGCGAGAACCCCGCGCGCCCGCTCACGATCGAGGGCCGACAACACGCCGAGCGGGTCGCCAGCTGGCTGAAAACGCGGGACATCGTCCTCGATGAGATTGTCCACTCGAGCAAGCTCCGCGCACGGCAGACCGCGAAGATCTTCGGCAATCGGCTCGGCGTGCCGCCCGCCCGCGTCCACGAGACGGCGGGTCTCGAGCCGAACGACGATCCACAGCCGATGGCCGATCGGCTCGAGAGCGAGCGGGCGTCGGTGATGGTCGTGGGACACCTTCCGTACCTGAACCGGCTCGTCAGCACGCTGCTGGTCGGTGGCGCGGCCTCGCTGCAGTTCCGGTTCATCGACGCCGGTGCGGTGGTCCTGGCACAGGGTCGCGGCGGATGGCAGGTCGAAGCGGTGATCGGCCACGATTGCGTGTGAGCCGCCCGTCATGATTGTCGAATCGCGCGTCGCGAACGGTGGTGTGTGCTCCGGGGCTCGGCGGCGGTCGAGCCGAGCCGCCGTCAGCGTTCCCGCGTGCTGCGCGCCCCCGCCGCGGCAGGTAGATCGTACATGACGTAGAGCAGGCGGTCGTCGACGGTCGATGTGACCGTGCTCTCGACGCCTCCGGGGTAGCGCTCGGTGATCGCCTCGAGCTCGTCCCGTCGTTCGCTCATCGCGACGAAACGGGCGCCTCGGCTTACATCGAACTCGAAGTCCGGCTCCTCGTCCTCTGGCGGAACGTCTCTCCCGTCGACTTCGGGAACCAGGAACTTGAAGGTCCCGAACTCCCAGTACAGCAGCGGTGGACCGAACAGATACACCGGTCTGGGGTCGTCGACGTCGAGACGGCCGGCGAGCACCGTCGCGATCTCGGAGTCCGGGTTGCCGAACACCCGTTTCGGTGTGTAGACCGAGAAGTAGAAGTGGAGATTGAGCAGGCACACGATGACCACGACGCCGGCGGCGACCACGCCGATCCGACGGTCGGAGGCGCCGAACAGGGGACCCGCCATCTCTGTCAAATGCCGGAGACCCCACGCCGCGATCAGCGCGAGCGCCGGAGCGGCGATGACCAGCCGCATGCTGCTCGGCGGGTTCTCGGTGATCATCCAGCCGAAGAACACGGCGAGCGCGAGCCAGAGCACGATCAGCACCGTGCCGTGATCGCGTCTTCGGAGCGGTGACCAGGCGAGCCCGAAAGTGAGCAGGGTCGCGCTGACGAAGTCGAGGAGGGGGATGCTCGGGTAGTACCAGAAGACCCGATCGAGGGTGTAGTGGAACCCGAGCAGCGCCCTGCGGAACTGGTCGGCGAGGATCGGCACCACGCCGCGGCCGGTGTAACCGACCTCGCGCTCGAGCCATCCGGAGCTGAAGATCCCGACCTGGTTGGAGCGTTCGGTCAACAGATGGGGGCGATCGGCGTAGACCATCAGCAGCGGCAGCATCACGACCAACGCCGCCAAGCCGACGAGCAGGATGCGCCGCCAGTGCGTCCGCAGGAAGCCACGTTCGCCGAGACAGCGGAAGGCCACGTAGGCCACCGCGACGATCGACGCGACTCGCGCGCCGAGGTAGGCGTACCAGCCGAGACCGAGGACGAGCCCCGCGGACACGGCGAGGTCGTCGCGCCGAAGACGCAGCCCGCGGACCAGGAGCCAGAAGGCGAGCGGCGCGACCACGGTGTCGAAGATGTTGTTGACCGCGAGACGGCTGTAGTGCATGTGGAAGTGGCCGAAGGCGAGCAGGGCCGCGGCGGCGAGCGCCAGCCGACGATCCCACAGCTCCCTTGCCAGCAGGTAGGTGGCGAGCACCGCGCAGGTGCCCAAGAGGACGGACGGCAATCGGAGCGCGGCGGTCGTGTTGCCGAGCAGCTTGGCCGACAGACCCCAGGGCATGAAGGACAGGTTGTGGAAGCCGAACCACCCGGTTTCGAACGGGTTGCCGATCCGACCGTCGAGCAGCGCCAGACCTTCGCAACCCCAGGTCCCCTCGTCGCCGGACAGGTTGGCGGGAATCCGACCGAGGTGCCAGACTCGGACCGCGAAGGCCGTCGCGACGGTCACCGCCACAGCCAGAAGCTCGCCCCGGTCGGACCGCACGAGCGCCCGGACGCGCGACCAGTCGCGGCGCCAGCTGTCGGTCGAGCCGAAGGCGACCGCCGTGACCAGAATCGCGAGCAGCCAGAACGCGGTGAGGTCGGTGAAGTCCAGGTCGTCCGGACGGACGAGTGCCGCGCGACCGACGATCGAGGAGCCGACCAGCGCGCCCGAGAGCACCGCCAGTCGCCACGGAGCGATCCGTTCCGTCGTCGGCTCCCAGCGATCCGGAGTCACCGGCATGCCGGTCGGCAGGCGGAGGCGCAGAATGGATAGGACACCACCACCGGCGAGCCACAACCCGACCGCGAGCTGCCAGGAAGCCCGGTGGTAGGTGAGCATCCACTGACCGGCGAGCACGATCGCGATCGAGATCAGAAATGCGGCCCTGGTCATGGGCCCGGAGGTGGGATGTCGCTCGCCGGTGGGGCCGTGTCGCATGTTCGCTGTCGATTCTACCCGAGGCCCGGAGACACGGCGGACCTCTCGACCGCATCACGCCGAAGGTCTTCGTCGACCGCTCACGCTACAATGCCGGCAGGCATGAGCCTGCTGCTGCTCTACATTTTTGTCACCCTGCCGGCCCTGGCCGGGCGCGCCTTGGCCGTCCGGCTGCTCGGTTTCGGTGACGACGAGGGGTGGGCGCTCGGCCGCACCCTCGGCCTCGTGCTGGTTGCGTTTCCGGCGTGGTGGGCCGGGGTGGCCGGGGTCGCGCGCTGGCAGTGGGTCGGCGCCGCTGTCCTCATCGTCGGCGCGGCGCTCGGTGCGGCCGACCTGATGCGGCGCCGGCTCGACTGGCGGGCGCTGCTCCGTGCCGAGGTCGTGTTTCTGATCGCCGTCGTCGCCGTGATCTGGCTGCGCCAACCACGGCCCGAGATCCTCGGCCAGGAGAAGCTGATGGACCTCGGCATCTTCGCCTCGCTGCTCAGGGCGGACGGCTTCCCGCCACCGGACATGTGGCTGGCCGGAGAGACACTGCCGTACTACTACTGGGGAGCGCTCATCTGGACCGTACCGCTGACTCTGAGCCGGGTTCCTCTGGACATCGCCTACAACCTCGTCGTGGCCGCGGTGGCCGGGCTGACCGCCTGCCAGCTGTG
>JASFPU010000203.1:0-6107 GCA_050115855.1 Holophagae bacterium | reverse complement strand
GACCCCTTTTTCTCGCCGCGGCCTCTCCTTCTTCTTGATCGACGCGGCGACGGTGTAACGGTGGAGAGAAGGAGAGGCCGCGGCGAGAAAAAAGACAGGGGAGAGCCTGAAATCACTCAGTGGAGTAGGTGATCTCGAGGTGCCGGGTCTTCCAGGCGGCGAGGGCGACGAGGCCGGCCGAGATGGCCAGCAGCGCGAGCACGGCGAGCCAGACCGGCACCGGGTAGACCATGAAGGCGAGCTGGCCCTGGGAGATCGGCACCGGCTCGATCGACCCGAGGTAGTGGACGACGCTGAACGCTCGGAACGAGCCGGGGAGGAAGGGCGTCAGCACCTCCCAGCCGAGAAACAGGACCGCCGGAACCATCGGGTTGCGAAAGTACAGCCCGGCGAGCAGGAAGAGCGCACCGTACGCGGCGCAGGCGAGCACCGTGGTCACGAGATAGGCGCCGACCTCGCGCAGGCCGGCGGCA
Organism: Holophagae bacterium; assembly: GCA_050115855.1. Taxonomy (GTDB): domain Bacteria; phylum Acidobacteriota; class Thermoanaerobaculia; order Thermoanaerobaculales; family Sulfomarinibacteraceae; genus JAHECW01. The sequence goes on along the minus strand of JASFPU010000203.1, from coordinate 5,634 downwards.
CTCAGCAGGTGGTTCAGACCGGCGCCGCCGTGGGGCAGGTAGAACAGCGAGAGCGTCACCAGCACCGCGGTGCAGAGGACGATGGCCGACGACACCAGGCCGCCGACGTACTTGCCGATCGCGAGCACCTCGCGCCGGACCGGTGCGAGCAGGTGGTAGTGCAGCGACCGCTCGAGGATCTCGCCCCGGAACAGCTTGACGAACAGCGACGCGGTGGCGAAGAAGACGATGAAGCGCAGGATGAAGAAGTGGAAGATCTGCGCGAACTCGGTGGTCGTGTGCGCCGGGTGGGTGCGTTGGCTGTCGGGCAGGAAGGCGGCGCGCAGGAGGGCCAGTCCGATCGGCAGCGCGGCGAGTAGCGAGACCGACAACGTCCGGCGCGACAGCAGGTTGCGGCCGATCTCCTGCCGGGCGAGCACCGCCGCCTGACGGCGCCACAGCGGCCAGCGGCTCGACGGTGCGCTCATCGAGGACCTCCGGTGTCGCCGATCAGGTAGTCGTAGACCGCGTCAACGCTCTCGTCGGCCGGGGCGACGGTCTCGACCTCGATGCCGCCGGCGACGATGATCGAGCCCAGCGCCGGAAAGAAGCGGCTGGCGTCGGTGGTGCGCAGCAGGACACCGGTCGCGTCGTTGACGATCTTGGCTTCGACCACGTGATCGAGCTCGAGGGCGCGCGCGGCGATCTCGCGCGGCCGGTCGCAGCGCACCAGCACCTGCAGCGGCTGGGTCGTGATCTCGCCCCGGACGTCGCGGATCGAGCCCTCGGCGACGACCGAGCCGCCGTGGATCATCACCACCCGGTCCGAGATCAGGTCGACCTCGTGCAGGATGTGGCTCGATACGATGACGTGCCGGCCGTCGGCGGCGAGCGTCTTGAACAGGTCGATCATCTCGGCGCGGCCCATCGGGTCGAGGCCGTTGAGCGGCTCGTCGAGCACCAGCACCCGAGGGTCGTGGCAGATCGCCTGCGCGAGCTTGATGCGCTGGCGCATGCCCTTCGAGTAGCCGGCGATCCGGCGCCGCGCGGCGTCCGCCAGACCGACCCGCTCGATCACCTCGTGGGCGCGGCGCTCGGCCTCGCCGCGAGCGGCGCCGTGCAGCGCGAGGGTGTGGCTCAGGAACCCGACGCCGGTGGCGCCGGACGGGAAGCTGTCGTACTGGGTGCAGTAGCCGACCAGACGGAACAGTTGCTCCGGGTCGTCGGGCGGTACACCGAGCACCGAGATCGTGCCGCGGCTCGGTCGGAGCAGGCCGCACATCAGGTGCATCAGCGTGCTCTTGCCCGATCCGTTGGGACCGACCAGGCCGGTCAGGCCGGGTGGGATCTCGACCGTGACCCGGTTGACGCCGAGCACCTCGCCGTAGAACTTCGAGACGCCGGTCAGCGCGATCGTGCCGGCGCTCATTCGACCACCTCGTGGGCCCGGAGCTTCCGGTTGAGCAGCCACAGGCTGAGCAGGCAGGTGACGGCCAGCGTCAGCCACGCCGCGCCGATCGGCAGGTTGTTGCGCAGCGGTTCGCCGAAGATCCACAGGACGACGTTGACGATCGCGCGCACCAGGTGGACCAGATCGCCGGCCGACGTGCCGGTGACCGCGTTGACGGCCTGGGCGAAGCCGGCCAGGATCAGGATGATCCCGAACAGTGCGCCGCGCGCCGCGGGCTTGAACCGGACCCAGGCCGAGATCGCCAGCGACAGCAGCGCGACGACGACGATCCAGGTCAGGTGGCCGATCACGTAGGCGGCGCCGATGCGCCAGTGCTCGACTGCCCAGCCACCGCCCTCGAGCGACGTTTGGAGGCTGAAGATCAGCAGGCCGCCGATCCAGGTGATCGGTGACAGCAGCAGCGCGAGCACCGCCATCTTGCCGACGACGTAGTCGCGCCGGTCGATCGGTCGGCTGAGGTAGAGCGACAGCGCGTTGTTCGACAGATCAGCGGCGATCAGGCTCGGTGCGACGATGACCGCGACGAAGAACGCGGGCACCGCCTGCCAGCTAAACAGCACTTGGAAGAACAGGTCGGTCAGCCCGCCCATGAACTCCTGGGTCAGTCCGATTTTCTCGAGCATGCCGACGTTGTGGCTGAAGTAGACCAGAAACAACCCGATCAAGGTCGGCAGCAGGCACAGGACGTAGAACGCGGTGAAGAACCGGGACGAGAACGCGTCCGCGAGGGCGTACCGGGTGATCACGGTCCACCGCCGGCCGATCGGCGTCAGATCGCCCTGCCAGCGCCGCCAGATCCGCTCATACACCGCCACGGTCGCCCTCCATGGCGCGCAGGAAGATGTCCTGCAGCGAGTCGCGTTTGAGGTCGAGGCGGCGGATCCCGACGCCGAGATCGTCGGCGGTCGTCCACAGGTCGTTCACGGTGACTCGGTCGGGCATCACCAGCTTGAGCCGGCCGGGCTCGAGCGACGCGACCTCGCAGCCGAGGCGCGCCACGGCCCGGTCGAAGTCGTCGCTCGGACGGTCCAGGTCGACCTCGACGAAGCTCCGGTTGGCCCGCCGCTCGGCCTCCAGGTCGCAGGTGTCGGCGATCGCCCCGTCCTTCAGGATCAGCACCTCGTCGCACACCGACTCGACGTCGCCGAGCAGGTGGGACGAGAGCAGGATCGAGCTCGTACCGCGGTCGCGGATGTCGCGCACCAATTCGAGCATCCGCTTGCGCGCCGGTGGGTCGAGGCCGTTGGTCGGCTCGTCGAGCATCAGCAGGCGCGGTCCGTGGACCAAAGCCTGAGCGAGCTTGACCATCTGCTTCATGCCGGTCGAGAAGGTGCCGACCTTCCGGTAGCGCGCCTCGCCGAGCCCGACGTAGAACAGCGCCTCATGCGCGCGCTCGAGCGCCGCCGACGCCGGCAGGCCGCTGAGCTCCGCCATCAGTCGCACGAAGTGGACCGCCGTGACATCGGAGATGTGGGCATCCGACTCGGGCATGTAGCCGAGCTCGGCGCGGATCCGTTTGCCCTCGCCGACCAGGTCGCGGCCGAACACGCGCGCACTGCCGGCGGCCGGTGGGTAGAAGCCGAGCAGGGTGCGCAGCAGCGTCGTCTTGCCGGCACCGTTGGGTCCGAGCAGTCCGATCGCGCGCGTCCGAAACGACGCCGTGAGCCGGTCGAGGATGAGCCGACGTCCGAGCCGGACGGACAGACCGTCCAGCTCGAGCACGGCGGGTTCCGGGTGCGCGTCCGAGATCACGAGCGTGATGATACCGCTTCGATTCGCGGCGGGTGATCGGCCATCGATCCGACGAGCTCGTCGGTCGGGATCAGGCCGGGCATGCCGAGCACCGGCGCCAGGGACAGCAGGCTCGGTCCGGTGCCGGACACCAGGATCCGGTCGTCGAGGCCATAGACGCAGATCAGGCCGGGCGCTGCGCTGTCGTTGAGCAGCTGCTGGTACGGCGCGAGCTCGCCCGACATGGCGCCGGTCGGCAGCACGCCGATCAGCCCGGACAGGTTCCGGTAGACCAGTGCCGAGCAGTTCGTGAAGCCGTTGGTCGGCAGCAGATCGCGGAACACCGTCGACTCGGTGAGGCCGAGACCGCTGCTGCGGATCCGCAGCGCGTGCTCGACCGCCGCTCGGTTCGGACCCGCGACCAGGTAGCCGTCGGCCATCGTCCAGGTCAACGAGATCGGGCTCGACGGGTGGCTGACGGTGGTCGTCACGAGCCCGTTTCGCTCGTCGTGTCGAATCGTGATGGGCTCCGCCCCGGTCGCTGCGAGCTCGGCGTTGGCGCGATCGATCACCTGCCGGAAGGCGTGCTCCAGGGTCTCCGGATCGTAGACCTCGAGCACCAGCTTCCAGGTCGGCACCGGCAGCACCGGCCCGTCCAGGGCGAAGGCGCCCTCGCCGCCGATCGCCGACGCCAGGTCATCGCGCAGGTCGATGCCGAGGTGATCCTCGAACCGCTCGAGCTCGGTCAGCGACTCCGGACCGGTCGCAGCGACCACGTCGAGCAGCTCGTCGAACAGCTCGAGACCGTCCTTGGCCGCGGCGGCGGACACCAGCGACGCGTCGGCGGAGATGAAATCGAGGGTCGACAGCGGCGCCGGCTCTGCAAGCCATGCCGCAACGCCGTGCCGCGGACCGCGGAAGCGCAGCTCGGCGTCGACGGCGGAGCCGGCGGCGGTCCGGTAGCGCTCGCCGACGAGGGTGGTCGCGTCGAGGAGGCCGAGACGGCCGAGCATGGCGGTGTCGTCGGCGGGACCGATCGCCGCGGTCGCGGTGAGACCACGCTCGACGTCGAAGCCGATCAGCCACTCGACCCCGCGGGTGTAGCGCTCGGCGAGGCGGGCGTACAGGTCGGTCGTCGCGAACGCCGTCGTGCCGGAGGTACGCTCAACGTCGGCGACGGCACGCAGCGCATCGGCCGTCGGCGCCGCAGCCACCAGGTCGTCGCCGACCCAGATGACGATCTCGGCGCCGTCGGCGACCGGCTCGGCGGGGTCGTCGACGACCGCGACCGCCGACGCCGCACCGGGTGTGCCGAGCAGGTGGTCGTCGAGCAGCGCGCGGAGCGCCGCCGCGTCGTCGACCTCGGCCAGGACCACTGGACCGCCGGTCCCGCCGAGAACAGAGGCGGGCAGGGCGACGACGACCTCGTCACCGAGCGCCTCACCGAGGAACTGCAGTCGGTCGAGGCTGGCCTCGATCTCGACGTCGATGCCGGTGGCGACGATCTCGCGCTGCCACCAGTCGCGCAGCACCTCGCTGTCGGCCAGCCGGCTGGAGAAGACCTGGCGTGCGGCGCCGAGACCGTCGGCGAGGTTGGGCATGGCGATGTACAGCACGGTGTCCGGCGGGGCGAGATCGAGCAACCGGGTCGAGGTTCTCGGCGCAGCGGTGTCGACGACGTCGACGATGTCGCGCTGCAGCCGGGTCAGCTCGCGCAGCAGATCGGCGTACTCGTCGGCGTGGCGGCTCCAGGCGATCTCGTCCTCGATCGCAACCGTGGCGAGGCGGCTGTTCGTCGTCACCTGTTCGCCGGGCAGCAACGAGCTGTGGGAACGTCCGTAGCGGACGTCGACCTCGCCCTCGATCACCGACACCCGGGACCCCTTGAGCCCCGCGTTGACGGCGAAGATCGTGCCCTTGACCGCGACCCGGCAATCCTCCGTGGTGACCGCCAGTCGGTGGCGTCCCTGGTCGGCGGCGTGGACGATGATGTTGCCGCGGTCGAGCTCGATCGTGGCGCCACGCCGAGAGGCGTGGAGCTCGAGCTCGGAGCGCGGCGCCATCTCGATCACCGACCCGTCGTCGAGCGTCAGGAACGCGCCGGCGGACCGGGCGGTGCGCAGCCGCTGCCGGGCGCGGATCGTGTCGCCGGCGCCGAGCTTGACGGTGTCGCGGTCATCGACGAGGTAGAGCGGACCGTCGATCGACGCCACGCGAGCCGTGAACGCGCGCTCCGCCAGCAGGTTGCCGATGACCCGTGTCGCGAGGACACTGCCACCGATCAGCACCACCACTGCGGCGGCAGCCGCCAGCCAGGTGGGCAGCCGGTGTCGCCGCACGGCCGTGGCGTCGGACGACTGTGCGGTTCGTCCGCCGCCGCGCAGCTCGAGCAGGGCGCGCCGGCACGGCACGCAGCCGCGGGTGTGGTCGTCGACCAGCAGCGCCCGCGCCTC
>JASFPU010000202.1:0-6137 GCA_050115855.1 Holophagae bacterium | reverse complement strand
GTGCCACCATGGCTTCGTGTTGGATCACCGTGGGGTACTCGGCGCACCGGGTCGAGACGCTGGACGCCTTCGAGCGGGCGGCAGGGGGGCACCGGGTGGTGGTGCTCGAGGAGCCGCCGACGTCGGGCTTCGGGGCCATGCTCGAGGGGTCGATGTCGGTGGCGGAGCACCTGGACGAGGTGTTCCCGGAGTTTCCGGTCTACAGCGAGCGCCAGTGCGAGGTGCTCCGGCGGCTGCACGACGGCGGCGTGGAGGTGGTCCAGATCGAGCCGTTTCTCAGCGAGCTCGAGGCCATCCACGACGGATTCGAGCGCGGCTCGCGGCCGGAGGATCTCGAGGCCGGGACGACGCGGTGGCGGGTTTACCAGGCCGAGCGCCGGTGGACCGGTGCGCTGCTCGGTTACTACGCGGCCTCCGGTGGTCCCGACTTCGACCGGGTGGTGGATGCCGTGTGCCGCTTCGCGCGGATCGACGCCGAGCGGGGCCGGTTGCGCGACGTGATGCGGGCGCGGCGGGTGGTGGAGCTGCTGCCGGACACGGGCGGAGCGTACGTCGAGGCCGGCTATCTGCACACCCGCCTGATCCGCGAGCTGCGGTGCCGGGCCCCGTACGGCGTGCCGGTCCGGCCCCGGTGGCTGATGGCGTCGGTGGTGCGCGGTCTCGACGGCTGCTCCATGCACCTGGCGCCGGGCGACCGGCTCACCGTGTCCTATGCCCACGGGCACACCGGGTGCGACACCGCGGACCGGCTGCTCGCGGCGCGCAGCCTGATCCAGATCGCTCTGACGGTGAAGGACGAGTTGGTGCCGACGGTCGACGCGCCCCACCCGCACATCGCGGACGAGATCGCGACCATCGGTCTGGTCGACCGGCTCGGCTACGACGACTGCCGCCGGCTGTACCCGCGGGTGAAGCGAGCTGTGCCGGCCGAGGCGAGGGAGCTGGTCGAAGCGCACCTCGGATGATGGCCGCGGAACTCTGCACACAACGGAACCGCGGGCAGTATCTGACGACCCGTTGGGGCGGCCACCACCACCAGACGACGATGACCGCCGATGCGGCGAGCAGCACGGCAGTTTCGATCGGTGAAATGTCGAACCGGGTCACGGTCCGCCTTCTGTCGTGTCGAGCGATCGGATCGAGTCGGTGAATGTGGTGTGCTGGGTCTGGGCCGGCGAGACGCCGGCCCTACAAGGGCGCTCGATAGACGAGGCGTGGGATTGGAGCGCCGGCGAGACGCCGGTCCGCCGATCGCGCAGGAATGGCACGACACAAACGTGACGCCGGCGTTGCCGCCGGCGTCGCGAGTCGTCGTGTGTCGGTCGAACGTCGTCGTCAGCCGGCGTCCTCGACGAGATCGGCCTTGCGGAAGCCGAGCACCTCGGCGGTGCCTTTGTTGATGCGGTAGACCCACGATCCGTGGAACCGGTTGAACCGGTTGATCTCGTCGGCGCGGCTGAGGATCGCCGCCTTGTCCTCGAGCTCCGTCTCGCTCTCGTCGCGGTCGACGCTGACGCGATCCACCGTGTGGTACCCGGCGATCTGCAAGAAGTGCTCGTCACCGCGCTCGGCGAGTGCCAGGCGGTAGCCGGAGCCGTCGGTGAGGCGGACGTCGAGGACCGGCTGCAGGCGCAGGTCTCGGACCGTGTCGTCGTCGGCCAGGAAGACCTGGTCGAAACGCAGGCTGCCGAGGGTGTTCTTTAGCCGATTCATCGCGGAGGCGTTCTCCTTCCGGCCGCGTGGCACGCCCTCGAGCTCGAGCCCGTCGTCGCCCCGTACGACGACGAAGTCGGGACCCTCGATGCGGTCGATGTCGTCGCGGTCGATCTGGACGATCTCTTTGTCGAGGTAGGTGTCCGGGTCGGTCGACAGGGTCACCTGCTTGGTGCTCAGGTACGCTGGGCCGCCGTCGCCGTCGATCCGGCGAAGGTAGCTGCCGGAGCCACCCTCGAAAGGCCTGCCGATCCGCAGGCGCACCATGTCGTCGCCGTTCGTCCGCTTCAAGGCGACCTCGACCATGTCCTCCGCGTCGGCCGTCAGCCCGAGCTCGCGGTAGAGATCGTCGCCGGTGCCGACTCTCTTTTCGAGCTCGAGCTCGGCGAGCGTGCGGAGGACGCGGTTGACCGACTGGTTGGTCGCCGGGTAGTCGTGGACGTCGGCGACCGTGAAGCCGTCGTCGCCGCGCGTCAGGGTCACCGTGTCGTCGCCCTTGGCGATCGAGATCTCGGCGACGTCGTCGGGGTTGAGGTTGGGCAGCAGGCGCTGGCCCCGCTCGAAGCGGTCGGTGGGCCCGAGGCTCGACCTGTAGGCCCAGATCGAGGCGGCGAGCAGCAGCAGCGCGACGATGGCGAGGTTCCGGTTGAGCTTCATGCGGCACCTCCTCCGGCGCCGGTCCGGCGCCGCCTGCGGCGGATCGACAGCACGACGCCGAGAATCAACACGAGCGACGGCATCAGCGCCATGATCGAGAATCGCACCCAGCGTTCCTCGGACTCGAGCGCCGCGCGCCGCGCCTTGCGGATCTCGCGCAGCTGGCGTTCGGCGTCGCGGATCCGACCGTTGAGCGCGTCGACGTCGTCCTGGAGCTTCTTCTGGAACAGTGCCGCGTTGCGCCGGCTGAGCTCGCCCTGCTTGGAGCGGATCTCATCCTGGAACGACGCGATCTCCTCGCGCAGCTCGCGCTCGCGCTCCAGCGTCTGCTCCTCGGCCGATGCCTCGATGTCGTCGAACAAAGTGAACGGCCGCCGGATGCTCGACTTGGCGCGCACGCTCATCAGCTCATCGGCGCCGAACAGGTAGTCGACGGCGTTGAGCAACAGCTTGTGGTTGTCGTTGACCGCGACGGTGCCGATCAAGCTGTTCTGGAACGCGACCTGATCAGAGATGACGTCGGTGTCGGCGACCACGAGCACGGTGGCCGCGGCGCGATCGGCCTCGGCGACCGGTTCGGTGGTGACCATCTCGGCGTCGTCCGGCAGGGGCGGCTCGACGCCCGGCGGCAGCCCGGGCGGCCGATCGGGTGGGTTGGCGGGGTAGGTGGCGCCGTCGGGGAACGCCGTCGGCAGCACGCCCTGCACGAGGGCGGCGATCACCACGGGTTTCTCGCCCGGCCGGAAGGCGTCGATCAGCTTCGCCGGGTTGTTGGCGTCGAGGAACACCAGGCCGTCCTGGCTCGGGAAACCGGCGTGCATCTCCAAGGTGTTGCCCTTGGCCGTCGTGGTCACGAGCGGCGTCACGGTGACGCCGTCCGGCGGGTCGATGACCAGGCTGCCGGCCGTGAAGAAGCGAAGCTGCTCCAGGCCGCGGGTGATCGGGTGGTCCGCCGGCAGGGTCTGATCGCGGGTCTGCTGATCGATGGAGAGGTCGATGATCACCGGCTGGATGCCGCCGCGGCGGTCGACCGCGCGACGCGTCGCGAGCTCGAGGTCGGCGGCGATCTGGTCATCGGCGCGGGTGACCCCCCACGCTCCGGTGAGCCGGTTGAGGCTCGACGCGGGGGTGTACTGGGCTGCGGCCCAGGGCTGCTGCGGGTTCTGCGGCGGTTGGTCGTTGATCGAGTAGGGGTCCTCGAAGATCAGTGTGTTGCCGCCCTTGGCGACCCACTCGTCGATCGCCCACAGCGTCCTCGTGCCGAGGTCGCGCGGGTGGACGACGATGAGCAGGTCGATGTCGTCGGCCGGGATGTGGTCGGTGTCGGGCTCGATCCGCTGGACCTGGTAGCGCTCCTGGAGCAGCCGGACCGCGGTCCACGGCTCGGGTGGACGCCGGCCCTGGGCGGCGAGCAGCTGGGCCATGTACGGGTCGGTGCTGGGCATCACGTCGAGGCTCGACAGGATGCCGATCCTCTGCGTGGCGGGCCACAGCAGCTCGTAGATCCGACGCGAGATCTCGTACTCGATGTCCTCCTGGCGGTCGGGCCAGAGGAAGTCGATCACGTCCTTCGACCCGGTCTGGGTTTCGAAGACCAACCCGAAGAAGAACAGGTCTCCGTGCTGGTTGATCGGCTTGCCGTCGAGTCCGTCGTCGAGGGCGTTCTGCGCCTCGTCGCTGTCCGGTTTGGGATCGATGAAGTGGACCCGGATCCGGCCGCCGGACGCGCGCTCGTACTCGAGCAGCAACGCGTGCAGGTAGTCATGGTAGACGATGAACTGCTTGATGAAGCTCGGCAGCGACTTGCCGGTCGTCTCCGAGAAGTAGAGCGTGATGTCAATCGGCTCGGCGGCCTCGGTCTGCATCCGATCGAGGATCTCCCGAGTGCCGTCGGTGAGTGAGTAGAGGTGATCCTCGGTGACGTCGACGCGGAGCGCGGAGGCGATCTCGCTGACGACGTGAACGGCGAGAACGGTGATGACGGCGACGAGGGCGATGGTGATCAGGCGGGTGTGCTTCATGGCTGACCTCCTCACGCCGACTTGGTCCGGTCGAGGACCAGCATGCCGATCGACAGCCACCCGATGGTGAAGGTCGCGAAGAAGAACAGCGTGGGCACCTCGATGAGACCCCGAGACATAGCGTCGAAGTGGTCGACCAGGCTCATGCTGGCGACCACCTGCTCGATCCAACCGCCGAGCAGCTGGCCGACCACCTGCTGCGTCTGGGGCAGCCCGATGAGCAGAAAGACGACGCAGCCGGCGACGCCGAGGATGAAGGCGACGACCTGGCTCGGTGTGGCGGCGGAGAATGTCATGCCGACCGCGAGGTAGGCGGCGGCGACCAGCAGACAGCCGACATAGCCGGTCAGGATGACGCCCCAGTCGGGGTTGCCGAGACGCTCGGCCTGGTAAGCGACGGGCGCGGTCAGAGCGAGCGAGAAGGCGAGGAAGGACCAGCCGGCGAGGAACTTGCCCAGGTAGGCGCCGGGCAGGGTGACCGGCAGCGTGAGCAACAGCTCGACGCTGCCCGACTTGCGTTCCTCGGACCAGAGTCGCATGGCGACCGCCGGCACGAGCACGACGAAGAGCCACGGGATCACCGAGAAGAACGGGGTGAGGCTGGCCTGGCGCAGCTCGAGGAACCGGCCGAAGTCGCGCGACACCGTGAGGTAGCCGCTCGCGACGAGGAAGATGACGATGAAGATGTAGCCCAGGGGCGACGAGAAGTAGCCCTGGAACTCGCGACGAAAGACGGCGCCGAGACCGGTGAAGCGACTCATGCGGCCACCCCCTGGGTCATGCTGCGGAACAGCTCGTCGAAGCGGCCCTCCTGGAGCCGAATGGAGCGGATGCTGCAGCCCGACAGCAGTGGCAGCAGCTCGGCGAGATGGTTGGCGCCGTCGTCCGGCCGAACGTCGATCTCGTGATCGCCGAGGCGGGCGACCGACGCGCACCACGGCTGCTCGGTGATTGCCGCGACACGATCGTCGTCGAGGCCGTCGGCCGCGACCCGGATGACGTTGTGGTCGGGCGCGCGGGCGATGAGCTCGGCGGGCGTCGAGTCGGTGAGCAGTCGGCCCTGGGAGATGATCACCGCCCGGTTGCAGACCTTCTCGGCCTCGTCGAGGATGTGGGTCGACAGCACGATCGCCTTGTCGCGGGACAGGTTGGAGATGAGCTCCTGGACCAGCGCCTTCTGATTCGGATCGAGGCCGTCGGTCGGCTCGTCGAGAATCAGCACCTCGGGATCGTGGATCAGCGCCTGGGCGAGCCCGACCCGTCGCTTGTAGCCCTTGGACAGGGTGTCGACGGTCTGGTGCACCACCCCGTGCAGACCGGTCATGGTGACGACCCGCTTGATCGCCAGCTCGGGATCCTCGAGCTCGCGCGCGGCGGCGATGAACTCGAGGAAGCCGTGCACGGTCATCTCGCCGTAGGAAGGCGCGTTCTCGGCCAGATAGCCGATCCGTTGTCTGGCCTGGAGCGACCGTTCGGCGAGGTCGAACCCGGCGACCGACACCGAGCCGCGATCGGGCTCGATGAAGCCGGTGATCATGCGCATGGCGGTGGTCTTGCCGGCGCCGTTGGGTCCGAGAAAGCCGAGCACGTCGCCGCGGCGGACCTGGAAGCTGATGCCGTCCACGGCGCGGATCGCGCCGTAGCTCTTGGCCAGGTCGCGGACGTCGATCAGGAGCTCAGAATCATCCATGGTCTCCTCCTCAACCCCCTTCATCGTGGTGCTGTGGTCGGCAAGATTGACCTGTC
>JASFPU010000201.1:0-6155 GCA_050115855.1 Holophagae bacterium | reverse complement strand
GGGTCATCGATCCCGAGACCGGGGAGTCAAAGACGCTGCTCAAGGACGCGCGGATCGGCGATCTCGCGTTCAACCGGGCCGACCGCTCGATCTGGGGGGTGCGCCACTTCAACGGATTCGCGACCCTGGTCCGGGTGCCCCACCCGTACGACGAGTGGGAGCAGGTCCACTCGTGGCCGTACGGCGAGATCATCTACGATGTCGACATCTCGGCCGACGGTCGGTTGTTGTCAGCATCGGTCGGCGGCATCAACGGTCAGCACACTCTTCGGGTTTGGGAAACCGCCGCGCTGCTTGCCGGTGAGACCGACCCGGTCGAGGAGGTCGAGTTCGGCTCGACAATTCCGTCCAACTTCGTCTTCTCGCCGGACGGCCGGTACCTGTACGGAAGCACGTACTACACCGGCGCCTCGAACATCTTCCGCTACGAGCTGGCGACTGACGAGTTCAAGGCGGTGAGCAACACCGAGACCGGCTTGTTCCGACCGATTCCACTCGGCGACGACCGGCTCATCGTCTTCCGCTACACCGGCGAGGGGTTCGTGCCGGCGGCCATCGACGCCAAACCTCTCGAGGACGTTGCACCCATCACATTTCTCGGTCGGCAGATCGTCGAGAAGCACCCGGTGGTCAAGGACTGGATCGTCGGTTCGCCGATGGAGATCGATCTCGAGGAGGAGGGTGTCGAAACAGGTGACTACCACGGCTTCAAGGACATTGGGATCGAGTCGGTCTATCCCATCGTCGAGGGTTACCGTGGCTCGCCGGGGATCGGTTTTCGGATCAACCTGTCCGATCCGCTGATGCTCAACCGGCTGTTCGTCTCGGCGTCCTACAGCCTCGACAACACCCTCGACTCGGACGAGCGCGTCCACGCCAAGCTCGTCTACACGCGCTACGACTGGACCGCCGCCCTCAGGTACAACAACGCTGACTTCTACGATCTCGTCGGCCCGACCTACCGCGGGCTCAAGGGGTACTCGGCCGAGATCGGCTGGAACAAGAGCCTGATCTATGACGCACCCCGTGAGCTGACGCTCGAGATCGACACCGCATTCTACGGAGGCCTCGAGCAGGTCCCCGGCTACCAGAACGTGCCCTCGCCGTACGACACGCTGTGGACCACGGAGGCCGGTCTCCACTACAGCCACGTCCGGTCGTCACTCGGCCACGTCGACGACGAGAAGGGGCACACCTGGGAGGTCGTCGCCACCAACAACTACGTCAACAGCCGTGCGGTGCCGCAGATTCGGGGCGCCTTCGACATCGGCTTCGCCCTGCCGATCAAGCACTCGTCGATCTGGGTGCGGACCGACGCCGGGTACGCCCACGGCGAGGCCGACGATCCCTTCGCCTTTTTCTACTTCGGCGGCTTCGGCAACAACTACGTCGACAACCGATCGATCAAGCGCTACCACGAGTGGTACAGCTTTCCGGGCGTCGATCTCAACGCCATCGGCGGTCAGACCTTCAGCAAGGCGCTGGTCGAGTGGAACCTGCCGCCGCTGCGGTTCGAGAACGTCGGGTGGCCCGGCTTCTTCGTCAGCTGGCTGCGCACGTCGCTGTTCACCAGCGGCCTGGTCACCAGCTGGGACGATCGTTCGGAGCGTCGCGAGGTCGGCAACGTCGGCCTCCAGCTCGATCTCAACTTCGGGGTGCTGTCGCGTCACGAGATGACGCTGTCGGTGGGTTACGCCCACGCCTTCGCCCAGAACGTGAGTTCGTCGAACGAGTTCATGATCTCCCTCAAGATCCTGTAATCTCGACCCATGGCCCCCGTGGAATCCGGCGTCCGAATCCTGCTCGGTCTGCTGCCGGTGTTCTCCTTTCTCATCGCCCTGATCCTGCTCGACGGCTACAAGCTCGTCCGCCCGCGCCGGGTGGTGGCCCTGATCGCGGCGGGGGCGTGCGCCGCGGCGGCCGGCCTGATCATCAACGGCGCCATTCTCGAGCACACCGCGGTCGGCGCCGACCCCCTGGTGCGGTTGATCGCCCCGGCCGTCGAGGAGCTGCTCAAGGGCTCGATCATCGTCGTGCTGCTGGTGCGGCGGCGGATCGGCTTTCTGGTCGACGCGGCGATCTTCGGCTTCGCGGTCGGCGCCGGCTTCGCGCTGGTCGAGAACCCGAGCTACTTCTTCGTGCTTGACGATCGCAGCCTGGCGCTGTGGGTGGTGCGGGGCTTCGGCACCGCGGTGATGCACGGTGGTGTGTCGGCCATCTTCGCCATGGTCTCGAAGACCCTGGCGGACTGGCACGGGAGCGGCCGCGCCTGGGTCTACCTGCCCGGGCTCGTGGTGGCGTGGACGCTGCACTCGCTGTTCAACCACTTTTTCTTCTCGCCCTACCTGTCGACTGCGCTGATTCTGGCGGTACTGCCGGTGTTCTTCCTCACGGTCTTCCACCTCAGCGAGCGCGGAACCCGGGACTGGCTGGGTGTCGGGTTCGACACCGACGCCGAGCTGCTCGAGATCATCGGTCAGGGGCGGGTCACCGAGAGCCGCCTCGGCGGCTACCTCGACGAGCTGCGCGAGCGTTTCCCGCGGGCCGTCGTCGCGGACATGCTGTGCCTGCTGCGGCTGCGCGCCGAGCTGTCGATCCGCGCCAAGGGCGTGCTGCTGGCGCGCCAAGCCGGGTTCACGCTGCCGCCGGACCCCGAAATGGACGAGCGGCTCGCCGAGATCGAGTACCTGGAGCACGCCATCGGCCCGACCGGGCTGCTCTCCCTCCACCCCGTGCGGCATATGAGCGATCGCGAGATCTGGCAGATCCACGCTCTCGCGCGGTGATCACACGAATGCAGACCACCCCGGATCGTATCCCTGGTGGTGGGACACTCGCACCATCGTGGTCGCCGGTCGCTTGCGGGTCGACACCACCGCTGCAATAATCGAATGACAATGATCACGCTCGACATCAGACCCGCCGACGGCGAGCGCTTCGAGATGTCCGTCGACAGCGACGTTGTCATCGGTCGGTCGACGACGGCCGACGTGACGATCTCCGATCGCTTCCTTTCGAGGAAGCACGCGCGCCTGTTCCGTGACGGCGACGACTGGCTCGTCGAGGATCTCGGCTCGCGCAACGGCACGCTGGTCAACGGTGTGAAGATCGCCTCGCCCGCGGCCGTTGAGTCGGGGGATGTCATCGGGATCTCGGCTTCGGTGATCGTCGTCGGTCGCGGCGACGAGAGGCGGTCGTCCGAACCGATCGACAGCCGGACCCGGACCATCTTCAAGCCCGCCGACACGATTCTCGGTGAGTCGCGGGAGACGATGTCGCGGTCCGGGCTCGCCGACCGCTCCGAGCTGCAACGCGCCGCCGAGCAGCTCAGCGTTCTGGTCGACGTTCACCAGGCGCTGGCCGACTCGCTGGCCCCGGACGAGGTCTTCGACCGCGTCCTGGACCGGGTCTTCGTCCACCTGCAGCCGCAGAGCGGAGCGATCTTCCTGGTCGAGGACGACGGCCTGGTGCGGGTTGCCGGGCGATCCATGGCGGGCACCGTCGACGATTTCCCGGAGTCACAGAGCCTGGCCGGCGAGGTGATCGACCAACGCATGGCGGCGGTGGTCGAGGACACGGCCACCGACGACCGGTTCAACCGGGCCGAGAGCCTGCTCGATGCGGGTGTGCGCAGCCTGGTGGCCGCCCCGCTGCTGACCCGAAACCGCGCTCTCGGGATGATCGTCCTCAGCTCGACCGCGCTGGATCGCACCTTCAAGGTGCCCGACATGGAGCTGCTGACGGTCATCGCGTCGGCCATGGGCCTCCGCCTGCACAACCTGGCGCTGGCCGAGGAGGCTGCCGAGCGCGAGCGGTTCGAGCGCGATGTCGCTCTGGCGCGACGGATCCAGGTCAACTTTCTCCCCCCGGACACGCCGCAGGCGTCCGGTTTCGAGATCTACGGCGGCAACATCCCGTCGCGCGGCGTGTCGGGGGATTACTACCAGGTCGTCGAGCGACCGGAGCACGGCGACCTGGCGGTGATCATCGCCGATGTGTCGGGCAAGGGCATCGCCGCCTCGCTGCTCACCGGCTACGTCGACGCGCTCTGCCTCGCCTACCTCGGCGAGGGCCACCCGCCCGACGAGGTCTTCAATCGGGTGTCGCCGCAAATGAACGCCAAGACGCCGGCGGAGGCCTTCGCCACGGCCTTCCTCGGCCTGATCGAGCCGACCACCGGGCGTCTCGTCTTCGCGAGCGCGGGCCACGATCCGGTGGCCCTGGTTCGTTCATCCGGCGAGATCGACTGGTTGATGCCGACCGGCATGCCACTCGGGCTCATGCCCGATGCCCGCTATACCGCGACCGAGGCTTCGCTCGACGGCGGCGACACGATGGTGCTCTACACCGACGGCATCACGGAGGCCGCCAACCCCGACGAGGAGGAGTTCGGCCGCGAGCGCCTCGGCCGGTGCTGCGTCGAGCACCGCGATCGACCAGTGGACGAACTGGCGCAGTCGATCCACGACGCGGTCGAGCGCTTTGCTCGCGGTGTGCCCTACCACGATGACCGTACCCTGGTCATCCTGCGACGAGTGAAGGAGCGGGTGACGGGCGAAGGGTGAGGGGCCAGCGCTCCCATCGGTCGCTCGTGAGAAGGTGAGCGCTCGCTGCGCCCGCTGTCAGCGGTCCCTTCGGTCGCTGTTAGAAGTCAGGAGTGAACGAGCGCTTAGCTGCCTGAGAGACGTGACTCCTCCAACTCCTAACATCTAACGTCTTACTAGCGAGCGCAGCGAGCGCTCACTCCTCACTCAACTCAATACCGCAGCAGCGCCGCGATCGAGCCGTGCTTCTCGAGCCGTTTGGCGGCCGGGCCGTCGACCACCTCGACCCGACCGGCCATGTCCATCACCGACTGGCTCAGGCGATCGAGGCACTGCGGCAGCGGCCGGACGTCGCCCCCACAGTAGACGCACGGTCCCTTGGCGTGCGGCGAGTAGGCACCGCACTCCGAACACTCGCCGCCTCTGACCGTGACGCCCTTGCCGTACAGCAGCGTCCACACCCGCCCCTGGTTGATCGCGTCGAGCACGGGAGCAAAGCCCGCCACCGCCTTGCCGCCGTCGTGCAGCTCTGCCTCGAGTCCCTCGATCAGCGACGTCTCCTGCTCGCGCTCCATCCGCTCCTGGAGCTTGAGAATGCCCTCGAGAACCTCCTTCTTGCTCGCCTTCATCGCCATCGGCACGGTCCGCACCAGCTTGCCCTGGAGCCGGCGCGGTAGCAGCCGCTCGAGCTGGGCGGTGGCCTTGCTGGTGCCGGCGATGATGAGTCGGTCGAACGGTCGGCGCAGGGCGAGGTCGTGCAGCGCGTCGATGACCCGCTTGACGTGGTTCGCGACCTCCTCGTCGTGCCGACGTTCGCGCCGTTTCTGCGATCGCCACTGGTCGGTGCCGAGCGCGCGCGACCGCGAGCTCGTGTCCGAGATCAGATCGTCGTGCTCGGTGATCTCACCCATGTGAACGGTGAACAGCCGCGCCCTCGTCGTGCTGGTGAGCACCACGCCGTAGCGCTCGTGCTCGTCCATCGCCTCGACGATCGGTCGCAGGAACGCGCCCCTGCGCCAGTGCGCAGACGACGCCAACGGCAGGTTAAGCTCGTGCAGCTCGGCGAGCTTGAGCGTCGTGTTGACCACGACCAGGGCCGAGCGCCCCTTGGGCCGCAGCTTCGTGACCAGGTCGAGGGCCCGGCGGCCGGCGTCGGCCAGCCGCCGGTCGGGGCCATGCGTCGCCCGGAGGTCCTTGAGCAGGGCCTCGGCCTGGACCACGAAACCCCGCTTGCGATTCGCCTGCTTGTTCTGGTCGATGTCCAGATACAAGGTCAGGGTGAAGGTCTCCTGCTGCGTCAGAGTGTGAAGACGACTCAAGACGCCACGTCCGAGCATGGGCACCTCCCTGTCTGATTGTGCTGCCTTCCATAGTACTCCGGACGGACGGGAATTGGGACCACGTTACAATTCCGCCTTCGGAGGATGACGATGAAGGAGTTCGACGTCCGCGATCTCGCCTGCCCCGGTCCGGTGCTCAAGCTGCGCGGGCTGCTCGACGAGGGCGAACGGGAGATCTCGTTCTGGGTCGCCGACGAGCTGTGCAGAAACAATGTCACCCGTTTCGCCGCGTCGCGCGAGGTGGCGACGGAGGTCGAGCCGAAGGATGACG
>JASFPU010000200.1:0-6180 GCA_050115855.1 Holophagae bacterium | reverse complement strand
GGGTAACTCCCGCGCCCGTGTCCGTGTCCGTGTCCGTGTCCGTGTCCGGCGAATCGTATCTCGTGAGACGTCAGACGTGAGTCGCGACTCGCGGCTGCTGAAGCGTGGTGCGTGGCTCGCGGTCCCCTGGAACACCAGTCGTTCGGCCCAGGGCAACGTGCAACCAGCACCTGAATGATGTATCTTCTTTGTAGATACGGAGGTGCCATGAAAACTCAGATCCAGAAATGGGGCAACAGCCTCGCCGTGAGAATCCCGAAGGCGTTCGCGAACGATCTCGGCCTCGATCAAGACTCCACCATCGAGCTGGCGCTCGAGGATGGTTGCCTCGTACTGAGACCAACGACATTGCCGGCGTACGAACTCGGCAGCCTCCTCTCGAGAGTAACCGAAGACAACTGTCACGGTGAGTGTGATTTCGGTGGCCCAACCGGGAACGAACAGTGGTAGCCGGAGAAACCTCACCAGATCGTGGAGATCTCGTTTGGGTCTCTCTCAATCCCCATGCTGGCCATGAGCAGGCCGGCCGGCGCCCAGCGCTGGTTGTCTCGCCCGCGGAGTACAACCATCGGGTCGGCCTCGCTCTCATGTGCCCGATCACGAGCAAAGAGAAAGGATACCCGTTTGAGGTTTCTCTTCCGGACAATCTCAAGATCTCCGGCGTCGTGCTATCCGATCAGGTGAAGAGCCTCGACTGGCGAGCCCGTGAGGCGCAAATCGCCGACGTCGCGCCGGAAGCAACCACTGCCGAAGTTCTGGGAAAGCTCAATGCGCTGCTTTCGTGAGCTCAAGACCCGAATAGGCCGAACAGAGTCGTTTCAGGCGGACCGGTACCCGCGCGAGCGCGGGCACCGTCCGCTGAACACCAATCGCTAGGCCCGAATCTGGGAGACGTTTCAGAGTATTGGACACACGGATGAACGACAGCGTTTCTTCCAACGCGATGGAATCCACGGGGACGTCCGAAGAGAGAAGGCCCAGAATCGCTTGTCTCCACCAAGGTTGCCTCTCGTTGATCGGCCTGTCCGGTGTCTTCCTAGGTCTGTATGAGGTCGCCACGTCAAATCTAAGTGGTGGCCCAAGGAACGGGTGGACGGTTTCGATAGGACTTTCAGTAGCGGTGGTTGGCGCCGCGTTTGTTTACTGGAGCGTGCATAGCAGAACGAGTAGGGCAATTCGCAAGAAACGTCTTGGATGGTGGAATTTCCTTACGTGGGGATCGTAGTGCGAAGTACAACTCTGAACATCCCACGTTTCCACGCGTATTCATCGAAAAGGACACCACGGAGGTGACCCCTCATGAATGAAAAGCCGTTCGCAATCGTCAAACGAGAGGATCTCGCACCGATGTGCCCTCACTGCGAACAGGAGCTTACTGAGGTCTATTCGAAGGCCAAGGGTGCCCCCTTCATCCAAGGCACCAATGTCGTCTACTTCTGCCCTCATTGCTTGAAGGTCCTCGGTTTTGGTCACGGCCGGATGATTTAAGAATCACGAAACAATACATATGACGTGGATGATGCCCAACACTCTCGTTCCTCGGGACCGAAATCCGCGCGAGCGCGGCTCGCGCCCGCTGAACAGCCATCGTTAGGCTCCCGTGCGTCCCCGGGGCGGCAACGCTCGAGATCGGTGATCGGTGCCGAGCCGAGCCCGGCCTGATCACACACCGGCCATGAAAGTCCCCATATCGTCACCGCAATGCAATTCCTGACCGCCCGTGCTTGTCCAGGGGAACCTCACATGAGACCATGTCGCGGCCTTGGAGGTCCGATGAAGCTGTCAACCATCGTGCTCGTTCCATCGATCGTGCTCACGGTCATCTCTACCGGCTGCTCCCCGGAGTCAGACGAACCGGCCACGACGGCCGAGCCGGCGGCGGCCGCATCGGCCACCAAGGTCGGGACGTGGATCCAGCCCGACCCGCGCGAGACCCACTTCGGCGACCTGCGCATGCTGACCGATGGTGGCGAAAACGCCGAGGCGTACTTCTCGTTTGGCAGCGACAAGCTGATCTTCCAGTCGACACGCGCCCCGTACGACTGCGACCAAATCTTCACGATGAACCTCGACGGGTCGGACCAGCGGCTGGTGTCCACCGGAACAGGCCGGACCACCTGCGCCTACTTCTATCCCGGCGACGAGTGGATCCTCTACGCCTCGACGCACGGCGCCGGGCCGGAGTGCCCGCCGGTCCCCGACCACAGTCGCGGCTACGTCTGGCCGATCTACGCGAGCTACGACCTCTACCGGGCTCGCCCGGACGGCAGCGAGGTCAGCCGCCTCACCGACACACCGGGCTACGACGCCGAGGCAACGGTGTCGCCGCTCGGCGATCGGATCGTCTTCACCTCGATGCGGAACGGCGACCTCGACATCTACTCGATGAACGTCGACGGCTCCGACGTGGTTCAGCTCACCGACGCGGTCGGCTACGACGGCGGCCCGTTCTACTCGCCCGACGGCGGCACGATCGTCTACCGCGCCCGGCACCCGTCCGACCCCGACGAGATCGCCGACTACCAGGCGCTGCTCGCCGACGGCCTGATCCGTCCGTCAAAGCTCGAGATCTGGGTCATGGACGCCGACGGCTCCAACAAACGTCAGGTCACGGACCTCGGCGTCGCCGCGTTCGCGCCGTTCTTCCACCCGTCCGGCGAGAAGATCATCTTCTCGTCCAACTACGGCGACCCGTCCGGCCGCGAGTTCGAGCTGTTCATGGTCGACCTCGACGGTGACAACCTCGAGCAGATCACGTTTTCCGGCGGCTTCGACGGCTTCCCGATGTTCGCGCCGGACGGGGAGACCTTCGTGTTCTGCTCGAACCGAAACAACAGCGCCGAGGGCGAGACCAACGTGTTCGTGACGACGTGGGTCGAGTGAGGCCCGTTCGAATCGCTCCCGATCCCGCTCCCGTTCCCGAATGACCGAGGTCGGGATCGGGAGCGGGATCGGGAACGGGATCGAAGTTCACTGCGACGCTCTGCCACTCTGCTAATGTTAGGGCTGCGGGCCCAGGCATGACGGAGAACGGCACAACCATCGGGCTGACGAGCCGCTACGGCATGCGCACCGAGGAGTTCTCGGCGCTCATGAAGCGGCGGGTGCGCGAGATCCTGCTCGTCGCCTCGCACTACGACTCGTTCGTCCTCGAGGAGGACGGTCAGCTCACCGAGTTGGTCATCGAGGAGTACCGCAACCTCGACCTCAACATGCGCTACGCGCCCCGCTTCACACGGGCCGCCGACGCGGCCTCGGCCTTTGCGCTGCTCGACGAACGCCGGTTCGACATGGTGGTGACCTCGCCGCGGCTCGCCGATCTGGAGGTCGGCACCTTCGTCCGCCTGCTCAAGGAGAATTACCCGGAGCTTCCCGTCGGGCTGCTCGCCGCCCACGCGTGGGAGCTGCCGTGGCTTGAGGAGCTTCGCCGGTCCGGCGATCTCGACTGGATGTTCCTCTGGCAGGGCAACGTCCAGGCGCTGCTCGCCATGATCAAGCAGGTCGAAGACCGGCTCAACGCCGACCACGACATCCTCGAAGGCGGCGTTCAGGGGATCATCCTTGTCGAGGACGAGGTCCGCTTCTACTCGGCCTACCTGCCGCACATCTACACCGAGGTCACGAGCCAGACCGGGCGGCTGATGTCCGAGGGCGTCAACCTGTCGCACCGTCTCCTGCGGATCCGCGCGCGACCGAAGATCCTGCTCGCCCAGACCTACGAGGAGGCGTGGCAGTTCTTCGAGCGTTACGCCGGCAACCTGCTCGGCGTCATCACCGACCTGTCGTTTCCGCGCGACGGCGCGCGCGACGACGAGGCGGGGCTCCGGCTGGCCGAGGCGATCCGGGCGGTCGACGACGATCTGCCGATCCTGATCCAGTCGATGGACGACGAGGTCGCCGACAAGGCGGCGGCCGTACCGGCCGAGTTTCTCAGCAAACGATCCCCCACCCTGTTCGACGAGCTGCGCCGGTACATCCAGGACCGGTTCGGCTTCGGCGACTTCGTCTTTCGGCTGCCCGACGGGACCGAGGTCGGACGCGCCAGCGACATGCGCGACATGGTCCGCGAGCTCGCCTCGGCGCCCGACGAATCGTTGGTCCACCACGCCCGACGCAACCACTTTTCGTCGTGGTTGAAGGCACGCACCGAGTTCGAGCTGGCGTCGATGCTGCGGCCGCGGCGGGTGACGGACTTCTCGTCGCCCTCGATGCTGCGCGAGTACCTGATCACGACCCTGACCGACTACCTTCGTGCCGTCCAACGCCACGTCATCACCGAGTTCGACCGGAAGAACTACAACGAGTTCGCCGCCTTCTCGAAGATCGGGACGGGCTCGCTCGGCGGCAAGGGCCGAGGCCTCGCCTTCATGCACAAGATCCTGTCGCGCAGCAGTCCCGGCCTGGAGGACGTCGACATCGAAGTGCCCCAGACGGTCGCGTTGGCGAGCGACATCTTCGAGGAGTTCCTCGAGATCAACGATCTTCGCAGCCTGGTCCACTACGCCGACGCCATGAGCGACCAGGAGATCCTCGACGCGTTCCGCAACGGTGGCTTCCCACCCGGTCTGCGGCCCGACCTCGCGACGTTCCTCGAAGCGGTCGGCGAACCACTCGCGGTCCGATCGTCGAGCATCCTCGAGGACTCGGTCTACCAGCCGTTCGCCGGGGTCTACGCCACGGTGATGCTGCCCAACAACCACCCGTCGCAGGACGTCCGTCTCGCCCAGCTGCTCGAGGCGGTCAAGGTCGTCTACGCATCGACCTACTTCCGACGGTCGCGTGACTACCTCGAATCGACGCCGTACCGGATCGAGGAGGAGATGATGGCGGTGCTCGTCCAGCGGCTGGTCGGCCGGCAGCACGGACACCGCTTCTACCCCACCCTGTCCGGCGTCGCCTCGTCGTACAACTTCTACCCGTTCGGCGACATGAAGCCGGAGGACGGCGTCGCCCAGGTCGCTCTCGGTCTCGGCAAGTCGGTGGTCGAGGGATTCGAGGCGCTCCGCTTTTCGCCGAGCTACCCCCAGGTGCTGCCTCAGTTCTCCTCGGTGAAGGACATTCTGCGCAACGCCCAGCGCCGGTTCTACTCGCTCGACCTCAACCAGATCGACGTCATTCCCGGAGCGACCACCGATGTCAACCTGCTGCACGAGGACGCCACCCAGGCGGTGCACGACGGCGCTGCGCACGCGATCGTGTCGACCTACGACCGGGCTGGGGACCGGATCTCGTCCGGCTACGACGAGCACGGCGACGGCGTGCCGTTGATCACCTTCAAGCCGCTGCTGCGCAGCCGGTTCCTGCCGCTTCCCGAGATCCTGACCTGGCTGCTTCACGTGTCTCAGGAGGGCATGGCGAGCCCGGTCGAGATCGAGTTCGCCGCCGACATCCGGTCCGGCCTGTCCCGGCCGCAGAGCTTCTACGTCGTCCAGCTGCGCCCGATGGTGATCGAGCAGATGGATGTCACCGTCGAGCTCGACGAGGAGGACGCCGAGCACGCGGTGGTGGTGTCGGAGGTCGCGCTCGGCCACGGCCGACGGGAGGCGATCTCGGATCTCATCTTCGTCGACCCAGAACTCATCGACCGGTCGATGACGCCCCAGATCGCCCAGGCCGCCGAGGCGATCAACCGCCGGCTGCGCGAGGCGGACCGGCGGTCGATTCTGGTCGGTCCCGGTCGCTGGGGCTCGCGCGATCCGTGGCTCGGCATCCCGGTCGAGTGGCCGCAAATCTCGTCGGCCCGCGCCATCGTCGAGACCGACTTTAGAGATCTCGAGGTCGAGCCGTCGCTCGGTTCGCACTTCTTCCACAACCTGGTCTGCTTCGGCGTCGCGTTCTTCGCGGTCCACGCCCACCAGATGCAGGGCCAGGTCAACTGGGAGTGGCTGCGTCGCCAACCGTCCGTCGACTCGGCGCTCGACGGCGGCGTTCGCCACCTACGGTTAGCGTCGCCGGTGGAGGTGCTGGTCGACGGCTCGACGGGTCGCGGAATCATCCGCGAGCCCTGAACCAGCCGCCTGTGAGCCGTCCTTGCCTGCCCGAATGTTCTCGGCTATGCTCCGGCCGATGCGGACCACGCAACGCGAATCACGAGACAACGAGCCGATCGTGGTTGAGATGACGTCCGTTCTCGCACTGTGTTCGCGCCGACACGCGACCCGCCTCCGGCGGGTTTTTTCG
>JASFPU010000199.1:0-6194 GCA_050115855.1 Holophagae bacterium | reverse complement strand
CAGCCGGCCGAGCTCGTCCGCCTGGTCTGGACCACCGCCCGCCGGCGAGCCGTCGAAGACCAGCGTTTCGCCCCGCCAGCCGCGCTGCCAGGCACCGCTCATGACCGCCGCGACCGCCGACGAGCGGGACAGCGTGAGCACCCGCCGGACCCCGTCGAGCAGCGGCCACGCCGCCGCCGCGAGCCGCTCGCCGAGCGTATCGAGCAGCTCGAGACGACGCTCCATCCGCGACTCGACCTCGGGCAGCTCGGGCACCCGCAGCTGGCGCGCGAGCCGGCGCAGGTTGGCCATCGCGGGCTGGCCGTCGACCAAACGCTCAGCGCCCCGGGCGAGCCGCTCGGTGGTCCACTGGCGACGCACCTCGAGCAGGTCGCGGAGCAATCGCTGCTCGATCTCGACCGCACCGTGGCGGCGATCGCCGACGGCACGACCGAACGGTCGCTCGACAGGGTCCATCGCCCAGAAGGGTACAATGGCCGTCCGCGAGGAGGCCCCATGAGCGACGCCAAAACGAGCCCGCCGGCCGCACCCAAGATGACCGTCGATGCCGAGCTCGCCCTCGGCGAGTACGCCAACTTCGTCAGCATCGCGCACAACTTCTCCGAGGTGCTGCTCGACTTCGGCCGGACCATGCCCGGCCGGCAGGACATCCCGGTCGTCGCACGGATCGTCATGAGCCCGTTCCACGCCAAGCAGCTGCTGCGCGCGATCAGCCACAACCTGCAGCTCTATGAGAAGAGCTTCGGAGCGATCGCCGAGCCGCCGACGGCGCCGACCGAGCCGCCGGAGGGCGGCGCGAACTGACGGGAGCCGTCAGCCGTCAGCCATCAGCATTCAGCTGGGCTCCCTGAAGGAGTCGTCAGACCCTCGAGGCACGATGGAACCCGGAGACGCCGAGGACGCGGAGCTGAGCGTCTCGCCCGTGCCCGGCACGCCCGCCGCAGCGATTGAAGTCGCGGAGATCGAGGCGGTCGCTGCTCCTGCCGTTGGTCGCTGGCGCTGAGGCTGCCCCTGTCCCTGATCGCTGCCGCTGTCACCGACACGGACGCGGGAACGGGAACGGAAAACGGGGGCGCACCACAGTGCGCCCCCGTGAGTGTCGTTTGGCCGCCGAGGTCAGTCGGCGAGCTTGAGGATAGCGAAGAACGAACGGCCGAGCTGCGGCCGGTAGATGTACAGCCGCAGGTAGCCGTCGGACGGCACCGACGCCACGACGTCCTGCAGGGCGTCGGTGGTGGTGATCGCCTCACCGTTGGCCTCGACGATGATGTCGCCGCGGACCAGCCCCTCGTCCGCCGCCGGCGAGACCGGCTTGACGCGGGTGATGACGACGCCGTCGACGTCGTCCTCGATGCCGTACATGCCACGCAGCTGGGAGCTGAGCTCGCTGACGCTGATGCCGAGCCGCTCGGCGGTGTCGTTGTCGCTCGACGGCTCGAGGTTCTGCTCGCGGTCCGCATCGAGCAGGTCCCGCTCCTCGAGCTCGACGTCGAGCTTCTTCCGCTTGCCGTCGCGGATCACGGTCAGCTCCACCTTCGTGCCCGGCGGCATCGCCGAGATGGTGTCGATCAGCTCGCGGGTGTCGGCGATCGGTGTGCCGTTGATCGCGACCACGATGTCGCCGTGCTCGACGCCACCCTTGTCGGCGGCCCGGCCCGGCGTCACCTCGACGACGAGCGCGCCGTCGCGGCTGTCGAGGCCGAAGGCCTCGGCGCTGTCCTGGTCGAGGTTGTTCACCGTGATGCCCAAGAAGCCGCGAACCACCTTGCCGTGCTCGCGCAGCTGGGGCACGATCTGGTGCAACGTGTTGACCGGCACCGCGAAACCGAGGTTCTGGCCACGGGCGTTGATCGCGGTGTTGATCGCGATCACCTCGCCGCGGAGGTTGACCAGCGGTCCACCCGAGTTGCCGAGATTGATCGCGGCGTCGGTCTGGATGTAGTTTTCGAAGCTCGTTCCCTCACGCGACAGGCCGAGCACCCGGCCCTTCGCGGACACCACACCGACGGTCACCGTGTGGTCCATGTCGAGCGGGTTACCGACCGCCATCACCCACTCACCGACCCGGACCTTCTCCGAATCGCCGAACGGCAGGTAGCTGAAGTCGCGGTCCGCGTCCTGCACCTTGATCAGCGCCAGGTCGGTGGCCTCGTCACGGCCGATGACCTCGGCGTCGAAGCGGGTCCCGTCAACGAGCTCGACCACGATGTCGTCGGCGTCCTCGATGACGTGGTAGTTGGTGACGATCTCGCCGTCGGCCGAGATGAAGAAGCCCGACCCCGCCGAGCGGCGCACCGACGGCTCGTCATTGTCCCGGTCGGGGCCGAAGCGGAAGAAGTCGTGGAACGGATCGCGCGGCATGCCGCGGCGACGCTCCGACGGATCCTGCACGTCCTTGATGGTCACCGAGACGACCGACGGCACGACCCGGTCGGCCAGGGTGGCGAAGTCCGGCACCGCCGCGGTCTCGATCGGCGGCTCGACCTGACCGGTCGGGCGGTCGGCATCGGCGGGCGGGGTGAGGTCGAGCCCCCCCGCGATCACCATGCCGAAGAGCACGGCGGCGACGATGATCGCCGCCAGCGAAAAGTACGTGTGTCGCTCGCGAATCATATGTCCTCCAGAGATCTGTGGCCGCGGATGGCTCTCGACGCGGCTCGCACACGGGCAACAGCAAACCGCGTGCCAACGTTCCCGGCGGGGCCGACAATCCCGAATCTGCCTATTTGGCACTTTCCCTCGGCGCCGCGGCTTCCCGCGAGGGCTCTCTAGTCCGCGACGTGGATCCGGTTCTTGCCCTCGGCCTTGGCGTCGTACATGGCGAGGTCGGCGGCGCGGAGCAGCAGGTTCTTCTTCATGTCCGTCGTGCCCTGGCGCGGCAGGTGGACCGGGTAGACGGCGACGCCGATCGAGCACTGCAGCGGCTCACGCCAGTACACCGGGCCGTCGGACCAGGAGAAGCTGCCCTGCAGGAACTGGGTGGTCTCGAGCGCCCGCTGAACGTCCCTCGCCACCGTAGTCGCCTGGTCGAGGTCCGCACCGGGCAGAATGACGACGAACTCGTCGCCGCCGTAGCGGGCCAGGGTGGCGCCGTCGAAGGTCACCGTCTGCTGCAGCAGGTAGCCGAACTCCTTGAGCACCTGCGACCCGGCGAGGTGGCCGTGGTTGTCGTTGACGAGCTTGAAGTTGTCGAGGTCCAAAAAGAGCAGCGCGACGGTGCCGTGAGTCAGGTCGGCGCGGACCAGGTCCTCGGTCAGCCGATGGTGGAAGAACCGGTCGTTGTACAGACCGGTGAGGTCGTCCCGACGCGCCATCTCGTTGGCCCGCTGGGCGTCCAGCAGGTTCTCGATCGAGACCGACGTGTACCGGGCGAAGATCTCCAGCATCTGCAGATCGCGCTCGGTGTAGCCGCCGTCGTCGACCCGGTTGACCAGCTCGAGGACACCGCACACCGTTCGCTCGATCCGGACCGGCACCGCGACCGCACACTGCGTCGTGAAGTCGGTCCCCTCGTCGAACTTGGAGTAGAAGTTGGGGTCGCTGATCGGGTCGTTCATGAGGTACGGCTCGCCGGTGCGGTAGACGTAGCCCGCGACACCGCGATCGGCGCGCAGGTGCCGTCCGAGAATGGTCTGTGCCGACGAGCCGAAGGTGGCGACGAAGTAGAGCTGGGTGTCCGCCGGGGTGTCGCCCCGGTCGAACGGTCGGTCCATGAGGATCGATCCGGAGTTCGATGGGACGAAGTCGTTCGCCTTGGACAGGATCTCGCCGAGAAACGAGGTCACGGCCAGCTGCGACACCGCGAATGCCGAGTAGCGACGCCGATCGAGGAACGGCTCAAGATCTTCGATTGGAAGGCTATAGACGCGCGGCGCCTCCATCTGATCAGTGTATCACCTCATCATACCCGTCGCATGAGCCGGCGCAGTCTCGATTCGAGCTCGATCACGGTCTCGGTGTGGTCGGCGCGCCCGGGCGCGAAGCGGACCGCCTCCAGGTCGCGTCGGAGGTCCTGCATCTCGCCCTCCAGCTCGCGGCCGCGGCCATCGGTCCGGGCGTCCAACCACCAGCGCTCGAGGGTGACCTGCAGCTCGCGCGCCCGATCGGCGGGGCTCTGGTCGGATCGACGGGGTGGCAGGACGGCCCTCGACCTGCGGGTCACCGCCCAGGTCACCACGCCGCCCGCCGCGACGCCAATCAAAAGCGCCACCGCCATCCACCACCAACTCGCGCCCGGCTCGCCCCCGGCGCCGCCGCCACCGGCGCCCGACCCCACGGTTCCAGGCTGCGGCTCCGGCGCCGGCGTCACGACCGGTGTCGGTGTCGGCGGCGGTGGCGCGACGGTGAGCTCCAACGGACCCAGCGTCTGGCTCCGGTACCGCTTCGCCGCCGGGTCGTAGACCGCCAGGGTGACCGGCTCGAGCTCGAGCGAGCCCGACGTCCGCGGCACCAGGGTCACCTGCCAGGACCGGCGACCGTGGATGCCCGAGGCGTCGACCTCGACCTGGTTGACCTCCTCCGGCGGGTAGCTGTCACAGTCGGCGCAGCTCGGCACCCGGTCGGGCGCCTCGACCAGCGGCAGGTTGCCGCTGCCTTCGAGCGTGACCGTCACCACCGCCGACTCGCCGAAGTCGATCTGCGTCGGCTCGACCGACGCGCTGTACGTGAGGGCGCCGACGGCGCCGTCGAAGCCGGCCGGTGCCGGTGGCCGGTCGGCGACCTCGACGGTCCGCGCCGCCGCCGAGCGCTCCAGCAGCTGACCGGTGTCGAAGAACCCCCAGCCGCGGATCCCGATCGCCGCCGCGACCTCGGGCACCTCGAGCGAGCCCGACTTGAGCGGCACCAGCACCGATCGCATGACCTCGTAGCGGAAGAACCGGGTCCCGTCGATCTCCACGACCTCGGGGCTGACCTGTTCCGGGTTGTCCAGGCGCTGCGCCCAGAAACCCGGGTACGACGGCGCCTGCCGCCAGTCGAAGTCGTACAGCGAGCTGACCGTCGAGTCGAGGTAGACGGTGGCGACCAGCGGCTCGCCGACCACCACCGAGTCGGTCGACAACCGGTGCCGGAGCACCAGCTCGACGCGCGGCGGCGACCGGCGCGGCAGCAGGTCGGCGAACGGGTCGGTGGTGAACGGCGAGCGGACTCCGCGGCGCGCGGGCGGCGCGACGCTGCCCTCGACGACCTCGGCTGTGACCGCCTCGGCGCGCAGCTCGACCGATCCCGCCTTGGCGACGACCGGTCCGACCGAAGCCGGCCCGGGCGCCTGCGCGCGGACGACCCAGGTGAAGGTCTGGGCGCGCGACGCGACTCCGTTGACGAAGCTGAACTCGGAGCCGGTGGAGGGCCCGGCGACGAGCTCGAGATTGACCAGCGGGCCGAGATCGGGAACCGTCAGGTCGCTCGGCGGCTCGTTGACCCTGACCGTGACCTGGGCGACATCGTCGACCCCGAAACGGCGCGGCTGAACGTGGACCTCGAGGCCGGGATCGGCGGCCGCAGCGGGCACGGCTGACAACGCCCCGAGGATGGCGACCAGAGCCGACACCGTGGTCTGTCGACGGCGCCTCACCAGTCCTTCTCCACCTGACCCGCCTGCGGGGTCGGCGACTGCATCGCCTCTCTCGCCTCGGCCTCCGCGCGCTCGAGCGCCTGGAACAGCGCCTCGTTCTCCGCCGGGTTCGGGGTCGGCGTCGGCGTCGGCTCGGCACCGGGTTGCGGCTGCGGCTGCTGCTCCTCCTGCTCGTCCTGCTGCTCGTCCTGGTCCTCATCCTGCTTCTGCTGCTGCTGTTGTTGCTGTTGCTGGAGCATGGCGAGCGCGAGCTCGTAGTTCCGTTTGGCGTCGGCGTCGTCCGGGTCGCGGAGCACCGCCTCACGCAGCCACCTCACCGCCGCCTCCGGCTGGCTCGCGTCGAGCGCGGCGGTGCCCGAGTTGTACGCGGCATTGGCGACGCCCGCCGCGTCGGCCCGCTCGAGCAGCGGCAGCGCCGCGTCGACCCGGCCTTCGGCGCCGAGCGCGGTGCCGAGGTCGAACAGCCGCTCCGGATTGTCGGGGTCGAGCACGGCGGCGCCGGCAAAAGCGCGGGCGGCGGTGTCGAGGTCGCCGTCGCGCCACGCCGCAGCGCCCTGTCGGGACATCCGGCGGCTGCCGCCGGGAACGATCTGCTGCCACGCGGGCGGCTCGACGACAACCT
>JASFPU010000198.1:0-6199 GCA_050115855.1 Holophagae bacterium | reverse complement strand
TCCGACTCCGACTCCGACTCCGACTCCGACTCCGACTCCGACTCCGACTCCGACTCCGACTCCGACTCCGACTCCGACTCCGACTCCGACATGGTCACCCCGGGTTGGCCTGAATTGACGGATAGCCGCTGGCAGGCCGGGTGTCAAGGGCAAGGCGAGTCGCCGCGGCGGCGACCCTTGACACCCGGCCTGCCAGCGGCTGTAGCACAGCCATGAACAACCCGCAGGTGACCATGCACGACATCGTCTTCAGGATCCCGTTGGAGGAACCGGCGGCAGGTCGTGGGCCCGCATCACGACAACCAGGCTCCGGTCGTCGTGGGTCGGGGCATCGCCCTGGAAAGCGGCCACCTCGCCGCCGACGCGATCGTGGATGGCGTCGGCGGAGCCGCCGAGCTCGAGCGCCCTCCGAAGCCGGTCGTATCCGTAGTCGCTTCCACCGGTATTGATGGTCTCGACGATGCCGTCGGTGAACAGCAGCAGCTGCTCGCCTCGCTCCACTGTCACCGATCCGGTCGGCGAGGCGAGGCCGCCGCGCAGGCCGAGGGGAAGGCCCCCCTCGCCGAGCTCGACAACCGACCCGTCACTCCGACGGAGCATCGGGTAGGGGTGTCCGGCGTTGACGAAATCGAGCCGACCGGTGGCGGGATCGAGGACGCCGTAGAACAACGTCATGAACGCTCGCTGGCCTCCGCTCCGGCACAGCGCCCGATTGACGAAAGGAGCCACGGACGCGGGCTCGGCGTCGACGTCGATCGCGAGGCGCAACGCCGAGCTCGCGATCGCCATGAGCAACCCGGCGGCGATGCCGTGACCGCTGGCGTCTCCGATGACGACGGCCAAACGGCCATCGGACAACCCGATGAAATCGTAGTAGTCGCCGCCGATGGTGTTCGCCGTCCGATAGGAGAACGCAAAGCTCCAGCCAGGCACCTCCGGCGCCTCGGTCGGCAACAGATCGCGTTGCAGCTCGCGCGCTACCTCGAGCTCGTCTCGCACCTGGATCCGATCGGCGAGCTCGAGCACGATGAGGAGCACGAGACCGGCAACGCTGAGCACGTGGAACAGCATGAACTGACCGCCCGATCCACTCGTCGGATCGACGTTCTGCAACGCGAGCACCGCAAACAGGATGCACGCCGCGAACAGCACCCGTCGCGGAGGCGCGAGCCTGAACGACAGCCCGAGGAAGAGGATCTTCGCGCGGTAGAGGAAACGCCGAACCCGGCCTGCCGGCTCGGTACCCTCGTGATCGCGGGTCACCACACCGTAGGCCTGAGCGGCGTCGCGGTCGAAAAGCCGGCGGATGTCGTCGGCGCCGGCACCCCGCGTGTACTCGCGAACGAACCGCTCGGCCTTGCGAAACCAGCTGTTCTTGGCCATCGTCACCACAGCGTACTACGGTCGTGCGGTCCAGAGGTTTGCGGGTTGTCCGTGGTCCATGTCCGAATCCGAATCCGAGCCCGAACCCGAACCCGATTCCGATTCCGAACCCCTATTCCGAGTCAGATTCCGAGCCCGAGCCCGAGCCCGAGGACAGAATCAGCGGGCCGCCTCCGCGGCCCGGCGGACGTCGGCCGGCGCGCCGGTTTCCGGCACCGGCGACGATAACCGCCGGAAACACTGTTTACTTTGTGACCGGGGACACATTCGGAGAATGCGGACCGAGTGATTCTCGTGCCGAGGATCACGTGCCGACAGGTCTGTCGTCGGCCGACGACGAACGCTGAATTGGAGGTGCCGAGCGTGAGCAAGGCCAGATCACGACGTCTCAGGCTCCTCGAGAGCCTCCGCCGGACCATGAGCGACAAGCTGCACGAAAAGGTGTGCTCGTCGAGTGTCTCCGCCCATGGACTCGGCGTGCCCGAAAACACGAGCGCCATCTACCGGCAGGCGATGCGAGTCGCGCCGGAGCTCCTCGACCAGCTCATCAACGTCCACGTACGAGCCTGCGAGGAGCAGGGCGAACCACCGTTGTCCGACCAGCGGCCATCGACCGACGACATGCAGCGCAGGCAGATGCTGTCGGCCGTGCGCGCCGCGGTGATGCGGTCGCAGACCCGTTTCGGCTAGGCCCGGAACAACGCCGAACATCCGGCAACGGACCGGCGTTCTCGGCCGGAGTCTGCCGATACCGGCGATGGTGGCCGGTCAATTCACCACGGTATCCTCGTCTCCGTCTTCACCGTCGAGTGGCGATGGAACGAGCCGCTGCTCGAGCTCCTGCTCCTCCTCGTCCCACCGCCGCCTCATCGCCGCGCTGCGTGCTCGGCGTCGCTGGATGGCGATCAGCGCCAGCGCGGTGATCACGGTCCACAGCACACCCGAGGACGTGAGGAACGGCAACCAGGTGTGCCACAACGCCTCCCTGACGAAAAAGCGGTGCTCGGCTCGCTCGACCGTGTCACCGGTCGCACGGACGAACGCCTCGCGAAACGACATGTCAGCACCGATCGACGCCAGGATCCGCGCGGTGACCGCGTCACCGTAGCTCGACTGGAGCCACCTGACGAACGCCGAAGAGAGCGCGTAGGCGCGGCTCGCCTGCCGGCCCCCCGCGGCGAATCCTCGATCGAGGTCGGCGGTCGTCTCGGGACCGCCGAGTACGACCGCCGCGGTGTAGCGGGCCCGATCCTCGATGCCCCACTCGCGAGCGGCGACGGTCGCAATGCCCTCGTTGAACCAGCGCGGCACCGGCCGGCCGCGCGCCGCTTCCGCGACCAGCACGTGGGCCACCTCGTGGTGAACCAGATTGACGAGTGTGTCGTCCGGATACCGGGCGACTCGGGACGGAAACAGCACGACGGTGCGGGCGGCTCCGTCGGCGTATCCACTCACCCACGCCGGCGTCCGTTCGGCCAGCGCACCGCGCTCCGGGGCCACGACGACCCGAATCGGCGCGGTGAATCCCATCACCCCGGTGATCAACAAGCCCGCCGAGAAGTCTCCCCTGCCGATCGTCCGGATCTCGGCCGCCACGGCAGCCAGCTCCGGCGGTGCATCGATGACGAGTTCGGGCGACGCTCCGGAGGCGACTGACGCGACCAGCAGCAGCGACGTACCGGCGATGGCGACGTTCGGCTGGAGCTTCATGCGTCCGTGGCGCCGGCCTCCGGCAGGACCGACCGGATCGTGTCCCGAACCCGACCGCTGAGAGCGGGCAGGTCCGCCGTCAGCAGACCCGCCGTGGGGATCGGCTCGTGAATCACCAGACGCGCCCGGCCGGGCCGAAGGTCGTACCGGCGCGCCGGCAGGACGTCAGCGGTTCCCTCGATGGTCACCGGAAGAACCGGAAGTTCGGTGTCGATGGCGAAGCGGAAGGCGCCCTTCTTGAAGCGGCCGAGCCGGCCGTCGTCGCTCCGCGTGCCTTCCGGGAAGAACAGCACCGAGGTGCCGCCGGTGATCCGCTCTCGAGCTTGATTGATCGACCGCACCGCCGCCTCGTGATCCGACCGATCGATGTAGATGTGGCCCAGCAGCTCACACGCGAGTCCGAGTCCGGGCACCGATCTCAGCTCCTGCTTCATGACCCACCGGATGTCCAACCCGAGCCAGCCGTACAGCACCAGAATGTCGAACAGGCTCTGGTGGTTCGACACCACCACGTAGGAACACTCAGGCTCGATGTGAGCGTGTCCGGAGACACGGACCGGCATCGGCGTCACAAGGGCGTTGATCCTGGCCCAGCTGCCGGCGACAGTCCGACTCAGCACGCTCGGGCTGACAAACGGCCTCAGCATCACGACGACCATCGATCCGACCAGGGTCGTCACGACCGCGACCGGAAGCACCACAACGAACTTCCAGACCTGGTACGGCCACCACCACCACCGACGCGGTCTCATGGAATGTATCGTACCGTTTCCTCGCACGCGTCCGCTCCCGATCCCGATGACCGCGGTGTTATCCTTTGCCCCCTGGGAGGCACCGTGTCCGACACTTTCCTCATCACGACGCCGATCTACTACGTCAACGACATGCCCCACATCGGGCACATCTACACCACGGTCATGGCCGACGCGTTCGCCCGCTACCACCGGCTGCGCGGCGACGACGTGTACTTTCTCACCGGCACCGACGAGCACGGCCAGAAGATCGAAAAGGCGGCCCGGAGCCAGGGCGTCGAGCCGATTCAGCTCGCCGACCGCGTCGTCGCCCGATACCACGACCTGTGGCGTCTACTCGACATCAGCCACGATGACTTCATCCGGACCTCCGAGGACCGCCACAAGCGGGCCGTCGCCGAAATCATCTCCCGGATCACGGCCGCGGGCGACATCTACAAAGGCGAGTACGAAGGCTGGTACGACGCCCGTGACGAGGCCTTCGTGCCCGACTCCCAGGTCAAGGATGGCGTCGACACCGAGAGTGGCCACCCGGTCGAACGGCTGTCGGAAGAGAGCTACTTCTTCCGGCTGTCCGCCTTTCAGGACCGGCTGCTCGAGTGGTACCGCGCCAACCCGGGCTGTGTCCGACCCGCGAGCCGCTACAACGAGGTCGTCAGCTTCGTCGCGGGTGGGTTGAAGGACCTGTCGATCTCGCGGACCTCGTTGAAATGGGGGGTGCCCTACCCCGGCGATGACGACCACGTCGTCTACGTCTGGCTCGACGCGCTGACCAACTACATCTCGGCCCTGGGTTTCGGATCCGACGACGAGGGCCGGTACCGGACGTTCTGGCCGGCGTCGATGCACCTGGTGGGCAAGGACATCCTTCGCTTCCACTGCGTCTACTGGCCGGCCTTCCTGATGTCGGCCGGGCTGCCGCTGCCGGAGCAGGTCTTCGGTCACGGGTGGTGGCTGCAGGACAACGCCAAGATGTCCAAGTCGGTCGGCAACGTGGTGCGACCGGACCACCTGATCCACCGCTTCGGCGCCGACGCGCTGCGCTACTTCCTGGCGCGCGAGATGTCCTTCGGACACGACGCCAGCTTCTCCGACGAGGGGTTTCTGGAGCGCTTCAACGCCGACCTCGCCAACTCGCTCGGCAACACCGCCTCGCGCACCACCGCCATGACCACCCGGTACCTCGACGCGACGGTGCCGAGTCCGTCCTCCGACGGGCCTGTGCCCGATGCCGCAGCGACCGCGGTGCACCGCTACATCGAGCACATGGAGGCCCTCGAGCCGCATCGGGCACTCGAGGCCGCCTGGCAGCTGCTCGCGGCGATCAACGTCGACCTCCAGGAGCAGCAGCCGTGGAACCTGGCGAAGAACGGCGACGCCGGTCGGGCCGCCCTCCAGGGCGTGCTCTATACCGCCCTCGAGGGGCTGCGGATCGCGTCGATCCTCATCGAGCCCTTCATGCCGACCATCGCGGCCGAGCTGCGTGGCCAGCTCGGCGTATCGGACCTGCCGCTGGACCTCGAGACCGCGACCGCGTGGGGCGGGCTGCCGGCCGGCACCCGGCTCGGCGACGCGAAACCGCTGTTTCCCAGGGTCGACATCAAAGCCTACCTCAAGGAGATCGAAGTGGAAAATGAGACGCACACGGCGGCGCAGGCCGCGTCGGACGACGCCCTGATCTCGATCGACGAGTTCGCCAAGGTGAGGCTCCAGGTCGGCCTGATCACCGAAGCCATGCGAGTTCCGAAATCGAAGAAGCTCATGAAGATGATGGTCGACCTCGGCGAAGGCGAGCCGCGGCAGCTGGTTGCCGGCATCGCCGAACGCTATGAGGCCGAGGCCCTCGTCGGCCGCCGGATCGTGGTCGTCGCCAACCTCAAGCCGGCCAAGCTCATGGGTGTCGAGTCGCGGGGCATGCTGCTCGCCGCCTCGGTCGACGGTGACCCGTTCCTGCTGTCGGTCAGCGACGACGTCCCTCCCGGTACTGGCGTGCGATAGGGCCTGCGCCCGCCGGCATCGCGCCCTTTCCGGCTCACGAGGTCGTCGAGCCCCGCGAGTTCAATAGCTCCCGGCGGGCGTGCCGCTTTTGACATTGTGCCGAGCGCCTTCCGGCTCGCGGCGCGTCCCGCACAATGTCAAAGGGGGCAACCGCCGAGCCCGAGCGATGAACCAAGCGCAGACCTCCCGGTCAGCAGGCAGGCCGCCGGCGTCCGGGCAGCGTGGTCCGGGTCGTCCCGGCTGCCTTCGTACGACCATGTTGGCTGGGCGACGCTGGGTCGGCTCCGACGCAAGGCTGAGACAACCCAGAAGGCCGATGTCGACAGTTGCCCAGCCACGATTCGACGTCAGTCGAG
>JASFPU010000197.1:0-6229 GCA_050115855.1 Holophagae bacterium | reverse complement strand
TGATCACGGCGGATGGGCGGCTGCCGAGGGGCCACGCGCGGGTCATGACGATGTCCGGCGTGCCGCCGCGTCTGATCGTCAGCATCCGATCCGTGAGCGCGCCGAACCTGCCGCGGACGATCGACGCCGGGGGCCCCAACGTCGATCGGATCCGGCTCGTGCACGGCGCCGACACCACGTCCGGCGAGCTCCACCTCGTGCTCCAGCTCACCCACCCCGGCGTGCGCGTCGTCGACCAACGCCAGGTCGGAGAGAACCTCGTGTTGCAGCTCGCGCTCCCCGATCCGGGTGCGACCGGACCGTGAGTTCGGCACGGTTTGACTGGCGCGCCACGCCCGGTGCACGGCGGCGCACCGGTACGGCCGCGTGACCGAGACGTGGCTGACCTCGGCCCGGCCGTGACCGAGCGGGCGCTCGCGGCACTGCTCGCCGGCGATGGCCGGACAACCATCGAGCGCGGTCGGCTGATCGAGCTCATGAGGGTGGTCGCCGGCCTGCCGGAGCCGCCCGATGCGGCACGGTTGTTTCCGCGATTCCGGGCGCTGAGAGCGGGGTTCCTCGACGCCTGCCGCGGCACCGACGGGGAGCTCGTGGAGGAGCGCTTCCTCGAGCTGTACGCCCACCTCCACATGCACGAGGCGCCGTACACAGCCGACGAACGGCGGACGAAGGACGCAACCGGGGGCTACTGGGCCCACGCGGGCGGACTCAGTCCGATTCTCCGTGCCGGTGAGTGGCTCGGTGCAACCTCCCGGAGCGTCGACCTCGGCGCCGGGAACGGCCTCCAAGGCCTGCTGATGCAGCGCCTCTACCCCCATCGGTGCTGCTGCCAGGTCGAGATCTCCAGCGCCATGGTGGCGATCGGGCGCCGGCTCCAACGCTGGTTGGCGATTCCGGACGACCGGGTCGAGTGGCGGACTGCAGACGTCACGCGCACGCCGCTCGGGGGATGGGACTTCGTGTATCTCTACCGACCCGTGCGTCCGGACGGGCCGGGACAGACCTTCTACGAGCGGCTCGCCGGGACACTGGCCGACGAACCCCAGGAGATCGTGATCTTCAGCATCGCGGACTGCCTCGGCGAGTTCCTTCCCGACAGCTTCGACCGCTTCTTCTCCGACGGCCACCTGACCTGCTACCGCAAGCGCGCCCGCGGGTAGCAGTCAGCGCTCAGCCGTCAGCCATCAGCTCCATCGCACAAGGGAAACAACCGAGGGTCTCCGAGCTGAGGCGCGGGGCCACACGGCGCATCTCGGCCGACGTTCGTCGGGGCCTGACCTCGTGTGCGATGGCTGAAGGCTGAGTGCTGAGGGCTCAGAGCTACTCGAAGCTCGCGTCGATGATGGCCGCCAGGTCATCCGCGGTGATCCCACCCGCCAGGCGGCAGTCCGGGTTGCCGGGAGCGTCGACGCCGAAGATGTGTCCGACGGCGGGATCCAGATCGTCGCCGGTCACCGCGAGGTCGTAGTTGGCATCGCACGGCGCCGCGGCGACCACGTCGACGAGCGCCGTCGCCTGGTTGTCGCCGACGAAGGTGTCACACTCCCAGGCGTCGACGATGGAGGTGTTGCCAACGGGGCCGGTCACCACAGGCTCGACGGCGATCGCGAGCTGCCACACCGCCGACGGGTCCAGTGTGTCGCGGGCGCACTCGACCGTGGTCCCGACCAGCGTGCACTCGGGCGACGACAGGTCAGGCCGGAACGTGAGCTCCGGCGCGAGCGTGTCGAGGACAACGAGATCGGTGGCAGCGACCGATGAGAGGTTGGTGACCCGGGCGAGGTAGACGACCTCGTAGCCGACCGACACCGGGTCGCGGTCGGCGACCAGGTCCATGCCGATCTGGGTTCCCTGGCACACCACCTGGAGCCCGATGTCGCTGGTCGTGGCGTCGATCTGCCAGCCGAGCAGGTTCGACAACGGCGGCAGGACGACATCTGAGAACCAACCGGAGAGCTGATCGAAGGTCGCGATCTGGAACCGTTCGCCACCGAACGGGTGGTACGGCGCGATCAACGAGACGTCGAGGGTCCCACCCGCGCCGAAGGAACCGCTGACGTCGAGGCGGTCGAGCTCGGTGCCGGGGGTCTCGCCGCCGATCTCGATCGGCAGTCGGGCGTTGGGCTGGAGGGCGATGGAGCCGGCGACGTCAAGAATGCCGGGCGACAGTCCGGGGCTCAGGATGCCGTCGAAGAAGACGCCGTCGGCGGCGGAGATGTCGAACAGACCCGAGCCGGCGACCTCGCCGTCCGGCGGGTTCTGGAACGCCGCATCGACGATGTACAGCCCACCCCCCTGGTGGATCTCGTACAGCCCGTAGTTGACCACCAGCAGGGACGCGTTGTCGCCGACGCCGGCCGAGCCGTTGACCCGGATCGAGCCGCCGCTTGCCACGGTCGTGGTGCCGTAGTTGGTGAAGTTCGACGGTACGTCGAGCACCCCGGCCGAGCCGTTGACCCGGATCGAACCGCCGGTCGCCACGGTGGTGGTGCCGTAGTTGGTGAAGTTCGACGGCACGTCGAGCACGCCGCCGAGGTCGATCGTGAGCTCGCCGCCGGTGATCTCGATGACACCGACGGCCTGGTTGACGTGCTGGGCACCCGGTGCACTCAGCAGCAGGTCGAGGCCGTCAACCTCAAAGAGGCCGTTGTTCTCAATCTGGGCGTGCAGCTCGGGGACGATCTGACCACCGTTGAGCGCTCGTGTCGAGATGACGCCCGCCTTGGAGTTGACCAGAGACCCGGACTGGACGGTCAGCGACTGCTCGACCAGATCGTTCAGCTCCATGTCACAGTTGTTGATGAAGCCGTTCCCGATGGTGAGGTGGGCCGCCGTCATCTGGTCCTCGACCTCGATGACACAGCCTGGATATGTCGTGAACTCACCCGTGATCGAACCCTCGCCCCACCAGCTCAGGTTGCCCCACAAATCGACCGGAATTTCGACCGTTCCTCCCTCGACCGCCAGCTTGGAGTAGACCTCGAGCGTGCCGCCGTTGTCGGTGGTCAGAACTGCGTCGTCATTCACCTTGAGCTTGCTCGAACCGGCGACAGAGGCGAGCCCGCCGACCGTGAAATCGGTGTCGACGACCCGGAGGCCGACATCGTTTCCGGACGGAACGTCGAACACCAGGCCTTCGATCGTCACCGGCTCGGTGACCAGGACCTGGTACATCCCCGGCTCGAGGACACAGGCGATGTCGTCCGGACCGGGCACGCCGTGATCCCAGTATTCCGCGACGTGCCAGCTCAGATTGCCCACCGCGCCGGGGGGTGGTTGGAAGGAGGTGTCGCACGTGTCTCCGGCGTTCGCGGGAATCGCCGCGAGCGTCACGCATACGAGCACCGCGAACGGCGCCCTCCGCCGAAACATGTGCAACCAGCGACTCATTGAGTGGCTCCCTTGGGGAGACGCGTTCTGCCGAACCCGACCAGATCACATTATACCAGCGTTGTCACTGATTCGTGAGTTTTCGGTCTCCGTCCAGCCGTTGCCCGAGCACCGACGCCTTGTCCGCGACCAGCATCCAGCCTTGGGCCACCGCTTCGCGTTGCACCTCGTCGAGCCACATTCGGGCGGCATCGGGACGTCCCGCACCGATCTGGATCTCCGCCATCGCGAGCTTCGCCTCGAGCTCGACGCCGAGGCTCGACTGCGCCCGCGCGTCGCGGATGACCGCTTCGAGGGTCGCCGCGGCGTGCTCGTGGCCGCCGAGCTTGCCGGCAAGCCGCGCCCGGTTGATGTCGCCGACCATGATGGTCACCGGGTTTGCGGACGAGGACAGCGCCTCCAGGCGCTTCAGATGTTCCTGCGCCGCGTCCAGGCGACCGGCCTCGATCTCGGCTTCCACCAGGTAGTTGATCGCGTCCGCCTCGAGCGATGTTCGGCCACTGTCGGCAAGCTGCTGAAGCGACTGCGACAGCTCGTCGGCCGCCTCCGAGTAGCTGCGCTTGCCGACCGACGCCTCGGCCAGGGTCAGCCCGGCCAGCGCGAATCGGCTCTCGACGACGCTGCCGAGACGGTGCGTTTCACGCAGCTCGTACGCCTCCTCGTGCCGGCTGCGGGCGGCCTTCAGGTCGC
Source organism: Holophagae bacterium (assembly GCA_050115855.1). Taxonomy (GTDB): domain Bacteria; phylum Acidobacteriota; class Thermoanaerobaculia; order Thermoanaerobaculales; family Sulfomarinibacteraceae; genus JAHECW01. The sequence goes on along the minus strand of JASFPU010000197.1, from coordinate 2,149 downwards.
CCTGGGTGAGCAGCACCTCGCCGAGGCCGAACAGCGCCTCCGCGAGCCCTTCGGTCAGGTCCTCGTTCCGGTACAGACCGACCGCCTCCTCGAACCGGCTCCGCGCCCGATTGAGGTCGCCGCGGGCGGCGTCGATACGGGCCAGGTTCATCATGACCGCCGCCTCCATCTGGGGTCGCCCGAGCTCCCGGTACTGCTGGAGCGCCTGACTGAAGTTGTCAACCGATTGAACGAAGTCGCCCGACCACATCTGGACCAGCGCCAGATTGTTCAGAGCGTCCGCCGCCCCGCTCCGGTTGTCGATCTCACGTTGCAGCGCGAGTGCGTCCGAGAACGCGGCCTCGGCCCCTGCGAAGTCGCCCTGGCGAACCCGGATCGAGCCGAGCAGATTGAGGGCGTCACCCTCGGCGGGACGGTCGCCGACCTCGCGCGCGGCGATCAGACACTGCTGGGTGGTGTCGACGGCCTGGTCGATGTCGCCGAGAGCGAGCCGCGTCAGGGCGATCGCGTACATCGCATTCGCCTCACCGGAACGGTTGCCCGCCTCCGCGCTCAGTCGTCGGGCGACCTCGAGTTCCTCGAGCGACGCGTCGAGCTGGCCGGTGTCCCGCAGCGCCGTGCCGAGTGACAGACGTCCCTCCGCCTCGAGCAGCTTCGAACCGATCCGGTGGCTCGCCTCGACCACTCGTTCCGCCGCCGCCTCGCGCCGGTTGACGTCACCGGTCGCGCCGGCCGCTGCCGCTTCGGCCAGGTCGATGCGCGGATCCCGGTTGAGCGGTTCCGGCAGAGCCCGCAGCTCCTCGACCGTGGCGAGCGCTTCCTGCGGCCGACCGGCCTCGACCTGGGCGCGGGCGAAGAGCAGCCCGTACTCCAGGTTGTCCGGGTAGACGAGCCAGAGCGACCGAAACGTGTCGATCGCCTCGTCCCATCGCCCGGCCAGCAGCTGGTACTGCCCCGCCGTGCGGAGCCTGAGCTCGCGCTCCAGCCCGCGACTCAGCTCGGTCGCCCGACGGGCCGCGTCGAGCGCTTCCTCACCGTAGCCGAGCTCGGTCCACGCGTTGGCGAGCTCGATCCAGATCAACGGCGAGTCGGGTTCGGTTTCTGCCGCCTTTTGAAGCAGGTCACGGGCGCCGTCCGGGTCGAACGACCGCAGATGGGACACGCCTTCCGCGTACAACCGGGCCGCCTCAGGGTCGGTCGGGAACGCGCCGCTCGCTGCGGAATCGGCGACCGCATCGAGGCCGAACCGCACTCGGATCGCCGACGCCGCACCGCGGGCGATTCCCGCCAGCTCGGCGCTGGTTCCGGTCACCGGCGGCAGAATGATGATCTCGCCGCCGTCAACCTCCTGGACCCTGGAGTCGAGCCGGATCGTCGCGTCGTCGCCGTCACCGAGCACGGTGTACGATCCGAGCACCACCAGATCCGTCGCGAGCAGATCCCGCAGCCGACCGAGGGTCTCCGGGGCGAGCGTGGTCACGTGGTCGATGCCGAGCTCCGTCCGGGCACGGGCCACGCTCTCACTCGGCACCGCACGGACGCCGCCGCCAACGCCCAGCTCGGTGGTCAGGAAATCGCCGAGGGCGGTGGAGATCCACTGGACGTCGGGATTGTCGGTGTTGTTCTCGAAGCCGAGCACGGCGACCGACCGGCGGATCTCGACCCCCGCGACCGCGTCGGCGCCGCCGGCCCACGGTCGCCATCCGCCGATCGCGGCGGCCAGGCCGAGCGCCGCGATGAGCGCGACGACGGCGACGGCCGCCCGGAAGCGGTGGCCGCTGACGATGCGGCGCCACGTCCGACGCGGCATCGTCTGCTCGCCGGCGAGCACACGCGGGATCATAGCGACCTCGGCGAAGCGATCCTCGGGGTCCTTTTCCAGGCAGCGGAGAATCGTCTTCTCCCAACGCGGCGGGATACGGAGTCCCGGGCTGCGTGCGCTCGGGTGGGTCGGTTGGTCGCGCAGCTTGCTGAGCGCGATCTGGAACGCACTCTCTCCTTCGAACGCCTGGGCACCGGTCAACATCTCGTACATCACCAAGCCCAGCGAGTAGATGTCCGACCGTGTGGTGGCCGGCTTGCCCTCGATCTGCTCGGGCGACATGTAGGCCGGGGTGCCGAGAATCTCTCCCGTACCGGTCACCGTCAG
>JASFPU010000196.1:0-6232 GCA_050115855.1 Holophagae bacterium | reverse complement strand
CCAGCCGATCCTGCTCGGTCACCATCTGCTCGCCCACGCCTGGGCCCTGACGCGCGACGCGGGCCGGTTCACCGACGCCCGCCGACGCGCGGACCGCTGCCCGCTCGGGGCGGCCGCCATGGCCGGTACGTCTCATCCCATCGATCGGCAACGGACGTCGGAGCTGCTCGGCTTCGCTGCGCCGGTCGACAACGCAATGGACGCGGTCGCTGCGCGCGACCACCTCCAGGAGACGGCGGCGGCGTGCGCGATCGCCATGGGGCACCTGTCGCGGATCGCGGCCGAGCTCGTGCTGTGGTCGTCGACCGAGTTCCGGCTCGTCACGGTCGACGAAGTCCATGCCACCGGCTCGTCGATCATGCCCAACAAGCGCAACCCGGACGGTGCCGAGCTGGTGCGCGGCAAGGCGGCTCGCGTGTTCGCCGACGTGCAGACGCTGCTGACGCTGACCAAAGGCCTGCCGATGGCGTACAACCGCGACCTCCAGGAGGATCGGGAACCGATGGTCGACGCCGTCGAGCAGACCCTCGGCTGCCTCCGATTGACAGCCGCCATGTGGCTGCGGCTCGAGGTCCACGCCGACCGATTCGAGGACGAGCTGGTCGGCGACCCGAGCCTGGCCACCGAACTCGCCGACCTGCTGGTCGAGCGCGGCGTGCCGTTCCGGGAAGCGCACGAGGTGATCGGCCGCCTGGTTCTCTGGTGCGAGCAGCGCGGCGGCGGCCTCGAGCTGGTCGACCGCGACGCCGCTACCGAGATCCACCCGCTGCTGCCCGACGATCTGTCGCCCTGGCTCGACCCGAGGGCCGCCGTCGAGCGGCGCACGAGCCTGGGCGGCACCGCGTGGTCCGAGGTCGAGCGACAGATCGCGACACTTCGGACCTGGCTGTCGGCAACCTGACACCCGATCCTCGACCTTCACGTCTCTCCCAAGACCGCCGAGGCCCGGGAGCCCCTCTGCCCGCCCCGCTGTCGGACGCGATCAGAGGATGAGGTCGGCGACACGGGTCGCCTCGTAGACCCGGATCTGAAGCGTGTCCTCGAGCGGGATCTGCTTCGTGAACTCGACACCACCGCCGTGGAGGCCGGAGTGGATGGAGAGCACGAGCCGGTCACCGTCGAGCGCCTCGAGCTCGCCGAACAGCTGGTCCCTGGTGTCGAGCGTGACGCGGACCGCGCGCCCGACCGACGCCCGGATGGCGCTCGTTGCATCGGGATCGAGATCGCGGAACCGGGTCATGGCGGCGTGCCGACGGGCCACCTGCTCGATCTCGGCCGTGTCGAGGTAGAGACCGCTCGCCAGGTGCCGCGCGTCCTCGACCCGTCGGGTGGCCTCCTGCCACAGGCCCGCGTCGAACGCCCGCTCGGAGCGCTCGAGCAACGCGTCGATCAGCCGACCGGCGAGCGAGACCACGCCACGGTGGTGGCGGTCGATCTCGGCCGCCGCCGCGAAGTGGCGGAGGGCGTCGTCGATGTCGTTGCGGTCGATCGCGGTCTCGGCGGCGTCGAGCTCGTGCACGACCTGACCCAGAGCGCGCGCGTTGACCCGGAACGGCTCGAGCTTCGGCGTCGGTTCGACGGTCGGTGCGACGTCGGGCTCCGCCGGCGAGGGCACCTGCACCGGCTCCGGCGTGATCCCCGTTTCGGTCCCGGCGCGATCGGCCAACGTCCACCGGTCGAGCGACACCACACCGAGATGGAACGCCGTCGCGAGACCGCCGACCAGCACGAGGATCACGATCAGCAGGGCGAGTCTCCAGCGACGATCGGGCGGCCGCACAGCCGCTCCGGGGGCCGCCGCCGCGGCGCGCGACGATCCGCCGCGCGCGATCGGCTTCGGCGCGGGCTCGTAGCGTTGCGGTGGTGGCGGCTCGTCGCCGACGTCGCCGCCCGGTCCGCCGGAGACGGTCACCATGGTGTCTCGGATGCTGCCGACGACGTGGGCGTACTTGGGAAAGCCGAGCCCCTCGATCATCTCCTCGACGGCGGCCAACCGGAGCTCGAGATCGTCGAGCTCGAGCGGGTGATCGCCCGGGCCGAGGCCCCGCTCGAGGTCCCGGATGACGTCGTCGAGACGCTGCTCGGCGTGATCGAATCGATCCCCGTCGCCGGCCTCGCGCACGAACCGCCGCCGCACCTCCTTGAGCCGGGCGACCACCTGAAGGAGCTCGCGGAACACATCGCGACCGCCGTCGGGAACGATGTCGGTCATGCCGGATCAGCCCTCATCCCAGGCTCATGGTAGCTCAGACGCCGATCGGCTCCCGGTGAGGAAAACCACGTCGTAGGGACCCGACGGCAGCGCGGAGGATGTCCTCGCGCGGTCCGGTTTCGAGCCCGCCCTGCACGCCGATGACCAGCCGTCCCGCCCTGACCACCGTCCCATCGCCGACGGCCGGGTCGTGGTAGCGGAACCCCCCGTCGCCCAACATCAGTACGACGTCGTCGATCCGCCCACGGGCCGCCAGGTGCGACCGCAGTTGCTCGACCGCCGCCGTCGCCGCCGCGTCGCTGCCGAGATCGGTCGTGTAGAGCTCCGACCGCCGTCCGTCGACCTCGTACGTGGCGAGCAGCCCACCGGGGAGAAAGGCATGCCCGAGCAGGTCCGCAGGCACGTACCGTTCGCTCCGGGCCACCAGACCGCCGACCGGCAGCAGCTCGACCACGGCGGGCCGATGCGCCGCTCCCGAAATCCGACGGCACACCTCGTCCACCGTTCGGCCGAGGAAACCCATCAGCTCGGGTTCGTCGGCATCGGCGTCGCCGTGGACGAAGAACCGGCCTTTGCAGGCGGCGACAACGGTTCCCGAGCGGTAGCTCTCGGCACCCCACGGCCTGGCCTCGTACTCGGGACGCCGGCCGGCGCTGTAGATGCCGAACGCACCGAGCTCGGTGCCCATGTCGTAGAGGTCGAGTGTGACGCATGCTTTCGGGTCGGCTTCGTACTGGTAGCGGACGTGGATGAGCTCGCGGAAGCCGTTCGCGAGGTACCGATCGGCACCTCCATCGACATACTCGTAGAGCGTGGCAGACGTGTGCTCGACCGGACCTTCGACGATGGTCCAGCGGGTTCGGTCCGCGACGTCGGGCAACAGCTCGATCAAACCGGACGTCGTCCGGACATCGCCGCAGCTCAGCACCAGCGCGGCGGCGAGAGCGACCGAGATTACACGTCCCGACATGCCGTCGCCGGGTTCCATGTCAGGCGCTCGTGCGCGTCCTTCAGCCCGAGTCGCACCTGGCGTCCGAAGGGACACCCGGCGTCGCACGCACCCGAGCAGTCCCGGCACACTGCCGCCGTCGCGCGGTCGGGCAGCTCGCGGTACAACCTCATCGCCTCCTTCTCTCGGCCGTAGTACTGGAAGTACATGTCGTAACGCATGATCTCGGCGACCGCCACGTGGTTGGGGCAGCTCGCCTCGCACGTCGCGCAGAACCGGCAGTACTGGTCGTACATCTCATCCGCATACCGACGAAGCATGGCGACCTCGGCCGATGTGAGGCCGACGCCGACCGCACCCACCGCCCGCTCGATCTCGTCGAAGGAGGTCATGGTCACCGCCACGCTCGCGACATCCGGGTTGCCGAGCGCCCAGCGAATCGTCGCCTGCTTGAACGACAGGCCGCCCGCCTCGAGGTCCTTGATCTCCTTCTGGCGGTGACCGGCGTCGGTCTTGAAGACCATGGTGCCGATACCCCGCTCCGCCGCCCGGCGCAGCAGATCGTCCTGATCGGGATACGACACGAAGTCGTACTTGGTGAAAAACACGTCGTACGATTCGATGCCGATCGCCGCCTCGAGGCAGTCCTCGAGACCGCCGTGGTGGCCGGACACGCCCAGGTGCCGGATCTTGCCCGCGGCGCGCGCCCGCTCGAAGCCTTCGAGCACCACCTCGGATCGCACCTGATCCGGGGTCTGCACCATCGCGTTGTAGAACACGTCCAGGTAGTCCGTTTGCAGCCGCTGCAGGCTGGCGTCGATCCCTTCGAGCCACGACTCGACCGTGTCCGACGGTCGCGGATCGGCGCCGCTGAGAATCACGATCTCGTCCCGCGGCGGGCCGATCCGGGCGAGCGCGTCGCCGAGAGCCGACTCTTCCCGTCCGTCGAGATAGCCGCCGGACGTGCAGAAGGTGTTGACCCCGGCCTCCAGCGCCGCCGCCATCAGCGCCGCGTTGTCGACACCGTGCGCGCCGAAGGCGACCTCCGACACGCGCAGCCCGGTGGCGCCGAGCGGCCGGTATCGCATCTCGCCGGGCGGCGCGCCATCGGCAACTTCGACAGCGCCTCCGTGACACCCGAGGGCCGCCCCCGCAGAAGCCGCACCGAGCTTGAGAAAGCCGCGCCGGTCGAGGGTCGTTCCCATCGCCCACCTCCGTTTTCGAGGATCGATGTGACGATTGTGGCACAGACGCCGATCGGCGCCCGCCACCGGGTTCAGCCCCGCGCCTCGGCTCCGTCGGTCACCAGACCGGGAATTCTCCTGAGGTACCGCATCAGGCCCGGTCCGACCGCGACCCCGGCCAGGTCGTCGGGGTCCCACGGCGGTCGGACCGGCTGGAAGTCGGGAGCAGCCGACGCCGTCGGCCAGTCCGGATGGGCGATCCCCGCCCGGCCGAGCCCGACGACGTCGACACCGGCATCGACCGCCCGTCGGGCGTCGTCCCGGGTCCAGATCCCGCCGGCCGCGAGGACCGGAACGTCCGCCGGGAGCGCGTCTCGAACGGCGCGTGCGACCGGCCCGCGCCCGGTCTCGTGCGGCGGCGGCCCGGCAGCGTCCCGGAGCGAGAGGTGGATGAAGTCGGCGCCGTCGTCGGCCAGCCAACGGCCGACCGTCACGCCGTCGTCGAGCACCAGACCGCGACGATCCCAGAGGTCGACCGGGGACAGCCGGACGCCGACCGCGAAGCCGGGCCGTACCGCCGACCGGACCGCGCGGGTGGCCTCGCGGAGGAGTCGGGCACGGCCCGCGAGGTCGCCGCCGTAGGCGTCGTCGCGAGTGTTGTCCGCCGGGGTCAGGAACTGGGTGAAAAGGTACCCGTTGGCACCGTGGATCTCGACTCCGGCGAAGCCGGCGCGCTCGGCTCTCAGAGCGGCCGAGACGAAATCACCGACAACGCGCTCGAGGTCACCGATCGTCGCCGACCGGGCATTCGACGGTCCGCCCTCGACCGCACTCAACGGCCGGCCCGGGCACCGATCTGCCTTGGCGCCGGCGTGGTGCAGCTGAACGACCGCGGTCGACCCGTGCGCGTGGAGCCTGGCCGCCAGACGGGTCAGGCCCGGTAGGTGGCGATCCGAGGCGATGCCGAGCTGACCCTCCCAGGCCTGCCCCTCCTCGCTGACGAACGCGGCGCACGTGCTGATCCAGCCGAATCCGCCCGATGCCCGGCGCTCGAGCCACTCCAGCTCGTCGTCGCCGAGCGTCCCGTCGGGCTCGCTCTGGGTGTTGGTCAGTGGCGCCAGGGCGATGCGGTTCGACACCTCGAGACCGCACCGCAGCGACATCGGACGATCGATCGGTTCCATGGAGCCACGATGCCACGGCCGGCGCCGTCCGTCCACGGGCGCGGACACCGCTGAGCCATCGGCGGTGGATCGTCCGGTTCGAAGATCTCGACGAGCGTGAACGCCAGCTCGTGAAATGCGACGTCGCAGCGTGACCGGCAGCGTCACGGTGGAAGGTGCAGAGCGGTTGCCGGCGACTGAGCGAACGCTCCGGAGCGCTCCGCCCTCCGGAGCCGGTTCGGCGTCACCGGGCCGGCTGAATCGACCGCACCATCGCGTCGAACGCCGGAGCGGCCGCCGACACTGTGGCCTCGGGGCCGGTGATCTTGAAGAACCACGGTCCACCCGGTCCCTCGATCACGGCGCCGAGGAGCTTCGTTCCCGGCACCGGTTCGGTCGGACCGGTCCCCATGCGGCTCGGCAGCAGCGTGCCCTCCACCTCGATCGTCGACACCGTGAAACCGTCGACGGTGAAACGATCGCGGCGCGGTTCCGCACCTTCATCGAGCTCGACCTGACCTGCCCAGCGCTGGAGGTTCGCGTCGACACCGCCACCGCCACCGGCGCCGAAGAAGAAGACGGTCAGCAGCGCCGGGCCACCGGGGCCCGGGATCTCCGCCTCGGCGAGCCGCATCGACGACGACGGCTGGCCGAAGACCCAGCCCTCGGGCCGATCGACCGTGGCGCCGGGCAGCGCCAGCACGTCAGCACCGGCGGCAGGCGC
>JASFPU010000195.1:0-6232 GCA_050115855.1 Holophagae bacterium | reverse complement strand
CTCGTCCGCTGGCACCGCCACTACACGCGCTTCTACAAGGAGTCGGCGCTCTACTGCGACCTCCGCTGGCCCGACTTCTACAACACGAACACCCCCGACAGACGGGGCGCCACCGCGTCGGAGGATGCCGGCGAGCACGTGTTCTGGAACGCCGTGACCGGCGACGAGCTCAGCTTCGAGGACGGGATTGAGCTCGGGCGCCGGATCTGGAACCTGGACAACGCCATCTGGACGATGCAGGGCCGGCACCGCGACATGGTCAAGTTCGCGCCGTTCATCTACGAGACCAAGTACGAGAAGGGCGAGCTCTTCCCGTTCTTCATGTGGCCCTGCCGCGACGAAAACGGCAAGTGGGTCTACCGGGACGTCATGGGCCGCACGATGGACCGTCAGAAGTTCGAGGAGTTCAAGTCGACCTTCTACAGGCTCGAGGGGTGGGACGTCGACAGCGGGTGGCCGACCCGCACGACCCTCGAGGGTCTCGACCTCGCGGAGGTCGCCGCCACCCTGGACGCGGCCGGCCGGCTCGGAAAGGAGAGCTCGTCATGAGCGATTCGACCACGATGAGTCCCGAGACCGCTCGCCGCATCCTGGCCCTCGTGCCCTTCGACCGGCGTTTTCCGGTCGGGCAGTTCAGGCCACCCAGCGGCGTGGTCCCCGGCTTCGTGCGGGGGTTCGCCGAGCTGGAGTTCGTCTTGATGCCGCAGAAGAGATCCCTGCCCGGGGTCCACATGGAGCGCCTTGCCGACTGGATCGAGAACGAGGTGGGCGACGCCGTGGCGGCGGCCGAGGTGCGCGACGCGGCGGCCGCGGCCGGAAGCTACGTCGACGCCTGCATGGCCGTCTATGAGCGGGTCCGCGACCGCGTCGCGACCGCACGACGGGTGATCGAGTCCGTGCCGGATGCGCGGGGTGCCGAGAGGAGCGCGCGATGAGCATCAGAACCGCTGGAGTCACGGTGACCGCCGCCCTCGTCCTCGTCCTGGGGACGGTCGGCATGCTGCTCGCCCAGAACCCCGCGCCGCCGCCTGCGCCGTCGGTGTCCGGCGAGCTCGCCTTCTCAGACACCATCGTCTTCGACTACGACCGCGACGGTGAGCAGGAGCGCGTCCAGTTCTGGATCGCGTTCGAGGCGCGGCCCGCGCCGGGCGAACCGAGCCCCGAGGTCGCCGGCGGCTCCTTGACGTACTACGTCTTCGACCTGGAGAGCGAGCAACGCGTCGACGACTGGTTGCTCGGCTTCAACATGACCATGGGCGGGGGCTTCCCGCGGGCCGGCGAGTCCTACCCGCTGACCAACGTCCGCATCGAGGGCAAGAAGGCGCAGTTCGACCTGGCCGGAACCAGCTTCACGATCATCGATCGCGGCGACTCCTGGGAGGACGACTCGATCGAGGTCCGCGACCACAACGGCGCGCGGGATGCGCGCTTCTACGGTGGCGACGTGCGGGTCGTTCCCGATCCCCTGGCGCTCGCCGAGCCGGTGGCGATCGAGGCCAACCGCGAGTGCAACGAGTGCCACGACGACGCGGCCGTCAGCATCGCGGTGGGAGGCGGTCCCCACGCCGACTTCGACTGCACCGCCTGCCACACCGTGCACCCGCCCGACGTCGAGGGGGTGGTGGTTCCGTCGTGCATGGAGTGCCACGAGAGCCACTCCGAGGCCATGACCGAAACCAGCTGCGTGGAGTGCCACGCCGGCCACGACGTGGTAAAGGCCGTCCACACGGCGACCATGCCCGACGGCTACTGTGCTCCGTGTCACGGCGACGTCGTCGACACGCTGCAGGCCAGCCGATCGCTCCACATGGGCGTTGCGTGCGTCCTGTGCCACCAGGACGAGCACGCGGCAAAACCCAAGTCCTGCGAGTACTGTCATCGGGGCACCCACCCGCAGCACGTGATGCAGAGCCCCGATCGCTGTGGCGAGTGCCACAACACGGCCCACGACATCGAGGATGGTCGTGGTGACTGATCATTCGGCGACGTGAACTCGAAGAACCCGCGGCCGGCTCAGGGAGCGGCCGCGAGCAAGGAGAGCAGCATGGGTGACGACATCAACCGGGCATCATGCTCGCGCAGGCGGTTTCTCAACGATGGAGCGGCCTTCGTCGCGGGCGGCCTCATCGGCAGCGCGGCCGGGATGGTCTCGGCGGAGGCGGCCCAGCCGAGGCCGGGGACGGCGGAGCTGCCCTGGCCGTGGGCGAAGATCGACCCCATGGAGGCCGGCAGGCGATCATTCCACAACTACCACGAGCACGGTGGTTGAGGCAACGGCGGCTGGCTGGGGGTCCTCAGCCTTCAACGAGACGCCATGGGGTCGCCGTGGACGCTGATGCCGGACTACATGCTTGCCAACTTCGCGGCGGGCTTCGGTGGTCAGGGAACCCTCTGCGGGGGCCTGGGGGTCGCGTCCATCTTCTTCAATCTCGTCGCGTTCGACGAGCAGAAGACGTACTCGAAGATGACCGACGAGCTCTTCCAGTGGTACAGCCGGACGGTCTTCCCGACCTCCCGGTTCGACGACATCTGTTACTTCCCGGGGCAGATCCAGCGGCTCGCCAAGTCGCCCCTGTGCCACATCTCCATCTCCCAGTGGACGCTCGCGGCCGGCGCCACGGTGACGTCGAAGCAGAAGAAGGACCGCTGCGCCAAGGTCACCGGCGAGATCGCCTACCGGATGGTCGAGATGTTGAACGAGTACGTCGACGGGCGGTACGCGAAGAAGGAGTACCCGTTCAAGGACGAAAATGCGGCCTGCCTCAGCTGCCACGGCCCGGACGACATGTGGCACGACAAGGACGGCATGAACAACCAGATGGGCAAGATGACCTGCAACCTCTGCCACGCGCCCATGTTCAAGTAATCGGCCCCCGGAGCGACGCCTCGACGTGTCGGCGGTCGTCCCGAATAAACCACGAATACTCCCGGCCCGGTGCCATGGGGCGCCGTCGGGGCGGGACTGGAGATCGAGCATTGTCCGAAGAAACCAGATGTCTCTCACCCGACACGAGACGGTCTCGCGTCGTTCCCGTCTCGCTGCTCGTCGCGGCCTGTCTCCTGATCGGGCTCTCGGCGGCGGCGCAGACCGAGGACGCGTCCGACCCGAACGCGCGGCAGCGCATCCCACCGGCGTTCGCCGACGGCCAGACCATCGAGCTGGTCTACGTCCACCTGAGGAACCCCACGGCCGACGCGGAGAAGAATGAAAGCCTCCGCCGGCAGGTTGCCGAGGCCTACGCCCTCCGTCCGGGCGCGGCCTACAACCAGTTCGTCGCCCGAGCCGCGGTGAAAGGGGTCCGCGACCTCGAGTTCGTGCAGGAGGTCGAGGAGCGCCTGTACTCGGTCAGCGGCGGCCGCCAGATCGCCGTCGCGCTGCTGGTCACGCTCCGCGTCCCGGAGGAGGCGCCGCCGACGGTCACCACCGGGGCCCTTGCCACCAAGAAGCTGGCCGACCTGCCCATGCTCTGGCAGGACGACCGGTCGCAGCTCAAGGTGATCTTCAACCCCGCGGTCGGTGGTTACGTCGATCGCGACGCCTGGGTCGGCAACCCCGGCGCCTTCGTCGGTCAGCCCGACCAGAGCCGAACCACCGGTGTGGTCGAGGCCGGCCTCGAGCTCGGCATCGGCGGCATCACCCGGGTCGGCAGCTCGAACGCCTACCTCTACGGCGCGGCGTCCTACGTCGGTTCGACGACCCTCGGCCGGGACATCTTCAACCCGGACAGCACCCGGGTCCACGGCGAGGTCGAGGACCTCTACGCCGGCCTCCTGATCGCCCGCAAGGGCTCCGACCGCACCTTCAACCTGTCGATCGGCCGGCAGAAGTTCTCCCTCAACCGAAATCTGCTGATCGGCCACGTGCTCGGCGCCAGCAACGGCGGCGACCGGGCAGCGTCGAACCTGTCGCCGCGCAACGCCTACGACATGACGGTGGACGCACGGTTCCAGATCAAGGACTTCACGCTGCAGGCGTGGTTCGCCGATCCCAACGAGCTGCCGTCGTCGGACAGCCGCACCCAGTACGCGGGTCTGAACTTCCGGTACAACAACAACAGCACCATCGACGCGACCCTGACCCTGCTCACCTCGCCGCGCTCCGATGCCCGCTACCCGCTGCCCGACGGGACTGTCCTGCACCGCGAGGGCCTGCGGGCCGTCAACCCGCGCATCCGTTGGACCTCCGCGTTCAACCTCCCGGGATTCTGGCTCGAAGGCGAGTGGGCGCACCAGTGGCACGACGACTTCGACATGTCCGCCCATGCCTACGGCGCTTGGGCCGGCTACAGCTTCACCAACGTCAGTTGGAAACCCGCGGTCCTGTACCGCTACGCGGTGTTCACCGGCGACGACCCGGACACGGAGACCTACGAGCGGTTCGACTCGCTGACCGGTGGTGTGCAGCGCGACTGGGCCCAGGGCATGGACATGATCAAGATCGTGACCAACCGCAACCTGCGCACCCACCGCATCGAGGTCAGCGTCAAGCCGTTGCAGGGTCTGGACCTGTCCATCGACTACTACTACTTCATGGCCGACACACGGAACAACCTCGGCGGGCAGCCGGCCGTCGCCACCTACGGCGACGACTACCTGGGGCAGGAGATCACGCCGACCCTGCAGTGGATGGTCAACCGGAACCTCTACGTCCAGAGCCTGGTGTCGGTCGTGTTCCCGGGCCGCGGTTTGAAAGAGGTGCTGCCCGAGCCCGCCCGGACCTGGAAGACCTTCCAGCTGTCGTTCTACTGGTTCTTCTGACGGTCCGACACCACGCTCCGAGTGAAGGTCCGAGCGTGTGGCGCTGGACCGGACAGCGCCCACACCGCGAGGCCTGCCGGCCCCTGGCTTGACTCTCACGCCTGCCGGGGGCACGCTGACAGAGCCCGTCCTCGCTGCGGCAGACCCGAGACGTTGCCGTGGCAGGAGCTTGCGCCGCCCGCTATCGGGCCCGGTATCCCCGCGCCACACCGCTGTATGATCGGGATCGGGATCGGTACGGATCGGTACCACGTACACACTTCCACAACTACTGAACACGAGCGACACGTCTCACCTAGCCACGTGTCAGGTCAGCAGTTCCGTAGCGGTGGCCTCCAGCGATATCTTCTGTTGTTCGGTTGTTTCGGATTCGACACGTTTCTGCGACATATGTTAGATTTACCATGGTGTATTCGAGAGTTCCCAACGCAATCACCGGCCGGATGGTTGTTCCCGTTATTCCGAGGCGACTGCCCAATGGCAATAGCGCGGTCACTTCGGAATCGGGCCGCCGTTCGCAACCACAATTTTTGAGGACGGGGAGGTTCCAATGCGCTTTCGTTGTTTCATGATGTGTACCCTGCTGATCACTGGGTCGGCCGGCATTGCCGCCGCCAACGGCGACCCGACGTGCCCTCCCACCAGCGCGATCATCAACATTCCGGCCGATTTGCCCTACACCGACGCGACCCTCGATACCTGCGGTCTGGGCGATGACGTCAACAATGGTTGCCTGGGCGCCTACGACGGCGGTGAGGACGGCTTTTACACCCTCAACGTCACGGCCGAGACCTGCGTGCAGCTTGCCAACGATTTGAGTTGGGGTGGTGTGGCCATCGCCACGACGTGCGATTTCATCTCATGCGAGGCCATAGGGACATCCAGCTCGGGAGGATCGACAACGGCCACACTGTCGCCAGGCACCTATTACGTGATGCACGACACCTGGCCGTCTCCACCTTGCGATGCCGGCACCTTCACGATCATCGAGTGCTTGCCGCCGCCGCCGAATGACACCTGTGTTACAGCCACTAACATCACGCCGCCGTTTACGGACACCCCCAACGCCCCCGCTGCGTTGCCGGATTTGGATGTCAGCTGTAATTCCGGAACCACGGAGACGGCCTACGGCGTGTGGTACCACTACACTCCGACGACCAGCGGCACCCTCGATGTCACCGAGTCGACCGTCAACGACATCGTCACCGCGCTCTTCACCGGCTCCGACTGCGGATCGCTCACCGAGGTCGACTGCGCGGATATCGAAGGCCCGGCTTCGTTCGCGGTCACCGGCGGCACCGAGTACTGGATTCTCGTCGGCCGCTGGGGAAGCACACCGCCATCCGGGCCCTATGATCTGACCTTCGAGGGCCCCGTACCGGTGGAACTGCAGAACTTCGTGATCGATTAGCTCGACCGATAGCTGCCACACCTCGCATCAGCGCTGAACGAACGGTGCCAGGTCGGTGCCATG
>JASFPU010000194.1:0-6238 GCA_050115855.1 Holophagae bacterium | reverse complement strand
TATTCTCAACCACCTCTTCGACGGGTGGTCGGAGTGGCAGGGACCGATCCCGGGCCGCGCCACCGGCGCCCTGGTGGCCGACCGCGCCGGCAGCGCGACGACCTACGCCCTGTATCACCTCGAGCCCCGCGGCACCCTGTTCATCGGTCCCAACACCGAGATCTACGAGGGCATGATCGTCGGCGAGAGCACCCGCGACGCCGACCTCGACGTCAACGTCACCCGCGAGAAGAAGCTGACGAACATGCGCGCCGCCGGCGCCGACGAGGCACTGCGTCTGGCGCCGCCGCGGCAGCTCACCCTCGACCGCGCATTGGAGTGGATCGACGGCGACGAGCTGGTCGAGGTCACACCGGGTGCGATCCGGGTCCGCAAACAGGTGCTGCAGAGCAACCGCCGATCGAACCGACGGAAGGGCGCCCAAGGCTGACGTCGCGCGGTACACTTTCGCCATGCCGCGCATCGAGATCATCACCATCGGCGACGAGCTCATCGAGGGACGACTCGTCGACACCAACGCATGCGAGCTGTCCGCCAAGCTCGCCGACGTCGGTCTCGGGGTCGCCGAACACCGCACCGTCGGCGACGCGATGGACGCGATGATCGAGGCCTTCCGGACGGCGGCCGGGCGGGCGGACGCCGTGCTGGTGTCCGGTGGTCTCGGGCCGACCTCGGACGACCTCACCGCGGCCGCCGCGGCGACGGCCTTCGACCGCGCCGTCGAACGGTCGCCCGAGGCCCTCGAGCACACCCGCCGCTTCTTCGCCGACCGGGGACGGGTCATGGCGCCGAGCAACGAAAAGCAGGCCGATCTGCCGGCGGGCTCGACGATCCTGCCCAACCCCGAAGGGACGGCGGTCGGCTTCAGGATCGACGCCAGCGGCTGCCGTCTGTACTTCCTGCCCGGCGTGCCCCGGGAGCTGCGCCGCATGGCCGACGAGTCGGTGGTCCCCGACCTCGTCCGACGGGTGACCGCCACACCGCCACTGGTGGCGACCCTGAAGCTCTTCGGTCTCGGCGAGAGCGATGTCGCCCAGCGTCTCGACGGGCTGGCCGACGGCGTGCCCGATGCGGTCCGGCTCACGGTGCAGTACCGCGCCACGTTCCCCGAGATCCACGTCCGGCTGGTCGTTGAAGCCGACGACCCGGCCGTGGGCCGCACCGCCCTCGACGCGCTCGTTCGCGACGCCCGAGATCGCCTCGGGAGCTCGGTGTACGCGGTCGGAGGTGCCCGCCTGGACACCGACTTCCCGACCCACGCGGCCGCCGTCCTCACCGACCGCGGCCTGACCGTCGCCGCCGCCGAGGTCGCCAGCTCGGGTCGGCTCGCCCAGCTGCTCTGCTCGTCCTCAGCAGGCGCAGACTGCCTGGCCGGCAGCCTCGCGGTGCCGCGCACGGCGGCAGTGGCGGACCGGCTCGCCGTCGACGTCGGCGACGCCGAGATGATCGCCGAGGCCATCCGGCTGCGTTTCGACGCGTCGGTCGGCGTCGCCGTCCTCGGTTCGGCCGACGGCCACGGCGATACCGATCCCGGGGCGCTGACCGTTGCAGCGGCCGCACCCGGCGTCGCAATCCGCCGCGACCTCCACTTCCCGCTCGATCGAGAGCGCTTCCAGCTGCTCGCCGCGTACGCCGCACTTCGCCTCATGCTCCGGCTGCTCGACGGGCTCGCCGCACAACCCGAATCCGGAGGCCACTGATGCGCTCGAACGTCCTCTCTGCCAGCGTGATCCTCGCCTCGGCCCTCGCCCTCGCCGCCTGCGGCGATGATGACCACGACGGCCGCATCCACGCCTCGGGCCACGTCGAGGCGACCGAGGTCCACCTCGCCGCCAAGGTCGGCGGCCGGGTGCTCGAGGCACCGCTCGAGGAAGGTGATCCCGTTCGCGCGGGAGATCTGGTCGCCCGCCTCGAGACCGTCGACGCCGAGCACCGGCTCGCCCAGGCGCGCGCCCAGGTCGAGGCGGCCGACGCTCAGCTCCGGCTGCTGCTCGCCGGCACCCGTGCCGAGGACCTGCGTCGCGCCGAGGACCAGCTGGCCCAGGCACAGGCCGAGCTCGACGCCGCGAATCGCGACCTCACGCGCTTGGAGGGTCTGGCCGACCGGGGCGCCGCGACCGAAAAGGCCCGCGACGATGCCGACACCCGTCAACAGGTCGCCGAACGGGCGGTCGCCGCCGCCCGCTCGCAGCTCGACAAGCTGATCAGCGGGCCGCGCAGCCAGGAGATCGAGGCCGCCCGAGCACAGCGCGCGGCAGCGGAGGCCCAGGTCGCGGGGATTCAGCAGCAGATCTCGGACGCGACGGTGCTCGCGCCCCGCGACGGCGTCGTCACCGAGCGCGTCGCCGAGCCCGGCGAGGTCCTGGCCCCCGGTGCGCCGATCGCGGTGATGGTGGACCTCGCGCGGCCGTGGCTCGACGTGTGGGTCGGCGAGCCGTCGCTCGCCACGATCCGCATCGGCGACACCGTCGAGGTGCGCGTCGACGGCCACGACACCCCCCTCGAAGGCACCGTGGCCTTCATCTCCGATGTCGCCGAGTTCACGCCCAAGAACGTCCAGACGCCGGAGGAGCGGGCCAAGCTCGTGTTCCGGATCAAGATCGCACTCGACAACTCGGACGGGCTGTTCAAGCCCGGGATGCCCGCTGATGCGTGGTTCGGCAGCGACGGGTCGGGACCCGTCGAATGACCGACGCCCCGGTGCTCGTGGCGCGGGACCTCGTGGTCCGGTACGGTTCCACCGTCGCCGTCCGCGGCGTGACGTTCGAGGTCCGCGCGGGCGACGTCCTGGGGATGATCGGTCCCGACGGCGCCGGCAAGACCTCGACCCTCCGCGTGCTCGCCGGTCTACAGCACGCCGCTGACGGCGCCGCCGAGGCGTTCGGCGAGCCGTGTTGGGACTCCCGCCGCGCACTGCACCACCGGCTCGGCTACCTCGCACAACGGTTCGCGCTGTACGGCGACCTCACGGTCGACGAGAACGTCCAGTTCTTCGCGCTGATGTACGGCGTGCCGCACTGGCGCGAGCGGCGCGCGCGGCTGCTCGAGCTGGTCGGGCTCGGCCCGTTCCACGACCGTCTGGCCGAGCGTCTGTCCGGCGGCATGAAGCAGAAGCTCGCGCTGGCGTGCACCCTGATCCACTCGCCTCGGGTCCTGCTGCTCGACGAGCCCACCACCGGCGTCGACCCGGTGACGCGGCGCGAGCTGTGGCGCCTGCTCGCCGAGCTGGTCGGCGACGGGCTCACACTGGTGGTGGCGACACCGTACCTCGACGAGGCCGAGCGGTGTACGCGCGTGGTGCTCATGCACCGTGGTGAGGTGCTCGCCGACGGCCGGCCCTCGGACATCCCGTCGCGCATGCCTGGGACGGTGGTGAAGGTCACCGCACGCGACCGCAACGCCGCGTTCGCCGCCCTCGACACGGCGTCCGGCGTCGCCGACGTCGCGGTGTTCGGCACGTCGCTGCACGTCCGCACCGAAACCACCGACGCGGAGGCCGAGCGACGGGTTCGCCGTCTCCTCGACGGGTCGCAGGTCGACGCCGACGTGCGCCTCATCCGGCCGTCGCTCGAGGACGCGTTCCTGTACCTGACCACCCACGACACCGCGCTCACGGAGGCGACATGAAACCGCTGATCGCCGTTGTCCTTCTCGTGGCGCCCGTCGCGACGGCGGCCGCCGACGTTCTGCCACTCGACGCCGACACCGCGGTCGAGCTCGCGCTCGGCGCGTCGGATCGGCGCGACGCCGCGGCCGCTCGGGTCACGGCCGCCGGTCAGCGGGTCGAGTCCGCCGACGCCCGTCGCCTGCCGACCATCGACCTCGAGGCGAGCGTCGCCCACCGGAGCTCGGTGCCCGAGGCGGTGTTCCCCGAGTCGATACCGGAGCTCGGCGGCTTCGTGCTGTTTCCGGACATCCAGGACACCTACCGTGCGGGCGTCGTGCTCACCCAGCCCCTGTGGACCGGGGGGGCGATCTCCGGCAATCGCGACGCGGCACGCCACGAGGAGACCGTCGCGGCCGCCGAGGCGGTCCGTGTCGACGACAGCCTGCGCTACGAGGCGCGCACGGCGTACTGGAGCGCCGTCGCCGCCGATGCCGCCCTCGACGCCTCACGCGCCGAGGTCGCGCGCGCCACGCGGCTGCTCGACGACGCCCACGCGCTGCGGGAGGCGGGTATGGCGGTGCGCGCCGACGAGCTCGGCGCCGAGGCGCGGCTCGCCGCCGCCCGGGTGCGGGTGATCGACGCCGAAGTGGAGGCGGCCAACCGCCGCGCGGCCCTCCGGTCGTTGCTCGACCTGCCGGCCGGCACCGACCTCGAGCTCACCGACCGCGGCGACCGTCTCCCGGCTGGCCCTCCCGCGCTCGAGCCCCTGATCGACGAGGCCCTCGCCACGCGACCCGAGGTCGCCGCGCTGACCGCCCGGCGCGACGCTCTCGCCAGCCGTTCGGAGACCGCCGCCGCTCCCAACCGTCCCCAGGTGTCGCTCGGGGCGCGGTGGGACGTCGCGCGACCCAACGAGCGCTTCCTGCCGCTCACCGACGAGTGGAACACCAGTTGGAGCGTCGGTCTGTTCGCCGGCTGGCGGGTGTTCGACGGCAACCGCACCGACTCCGAGGTGGCGGTGCTGCACGCCGAGCGGGCGGCCGTCGAGGCCGATCTCGCCGAGCTCGATCGGCGCATCGCCCTGGACGTCGAGACCGCGCACCGATCGCTCGCAGCGGCGTTGGCCGCCGACACCGCCGCCGCCGCTGCGGTCGAGACTGCGGCCGCCCGCGAGGCCGACAGCCGCGACCGCTATGCGGCTGGAGTCGCCACCGTGTCCGAGGTGCTCGACGCCCAGACCGAGCTCGCCGACGCGGAACTTGCGCTGGTCCGGGCGCGCAGCGGTGCGTGGATCGCGGACGCCGGGCTGCGGCGTGCGGTAGGTCGATGACCACACCTCCACCCCCGAGCGACGCCGAGGTGGTGGTCAGCGCCCGCGACCTGACGCGCACGTTCGGCGACTTCGTGGCCGTCGACCGGGTGTCCTTCGAGGTCACCCGCGGTGAGATCTTCGGCTTCCTCGGCTCCAACGGCGCCGGCAAAACAACGACCATCCGGATGCTGTGCGGCCTGCTCGCGCCGACCTCGGGCTCGGGCTCCGTTGCAGGCTTCGACATCGCGACCCAGTCCGACCGGATCAAGACGCGGATCGGCTACATGTCGCAGCGCTTTTCCTTGTACTCGGACCTCACCGTCGACGAGAATCTGCGGTTCTGGGGCGGAACGTACCGGCTGTGGGGCGACCGGCTCGACCGCCGCCGCGAGTGGGCGATCGAGGCCGCCGGGCTCGACGAGCAGCGCGATGCGCTGGTTCGTGACCTTCCGGGAGGGTTCCGGCAGCGTCTGGCGTTGGGCTCCGCCCTGCTGCACGAGCCGCCGGTGGTGTTCCTCGACGAACCCACCGGTGGCGTCGATCCCGAGGCTCGACGCCGATTCTGGGACCTCATCGACGACCTGGTCGCGGCCGGGACGACGGTGTTCGTGACGACCCACTACATGGACGAGGCGGAGCGGTGCCACCGGGTCGCGCTGATGCACGCCGGCCGGCTGCTCGCCCTCGACACCGTGCCCGCTCTCAAGGCTGTGTTCCCCGAGAACTGCGTGCTCGAGGTGACCTGCCCGCGTCCGGCGGACGCGCTCGCCCGGCTCGAGGAGGTCACCGGTGTCGAGGAGGTGTCGCTGTTCGGTGACCGGTTGCACGTGGTCGTCGACGAACCCGGGAAGATCGACGATGTCGAGGCCGCGCTCACCAACGACGGATTCACGCCCGTCGAGGCCTCGGCGGTGACGCCGTCGCTCGAGGACGTGTTCATCCAGGTGATCCGCGATGCCGAGCGGGAGGCGTCCCGATGATCCGGCGGGTGCTCGCCGTGACCATCAAGGAGCTGCTCCAGCTCAAACGGGACTGGCGCACGCTGGTGGCGCTGCTCGGCATGCCGGTCGTGCTGCTGCTGATCTACGGCTTCGCCCTCAGCTTCGACGTCCAGGACATCCGCCTCGCCGTGGTCGACCGGTCGCGGTCCGCCGACTCGCGCGAGCTCATCCAGTCGTTCCTCCGGTCGGGCTACTTCGTGCAGGTTGCCACCCTCGACGACGTCCGGCCGCTCGACCGCCTGTTCGACTCGGGCCGCGCGCAGGCCGCGCTCGTCATCGACGCCGACTTCGCGGCGGACGTCGCCGCCCGGCGCCCGA
>JASFPU010000193.1:0-6251 GCA_050115855.1 Holophagae bacterium | reverse complement strand
CACGACCCAGACCATCCACGCCGGCCAGCACGTCGATCCGGCCACCGGGGCGGTGGCGCCGCCGATCGTCCAGAGCTCGACCTTCGCGTTCGCCGATTGCGCCCAGGGCGCCGACCGCTTCGCCGGAGAAGCCGACGGCTACATCTACACCCGGATGGGCAACCCGACCATCGCCCGACTCGAGGAGGCGGTCGCCACGCTCGAGGGCGGCGCCCAGGGGCTCGCCACGGGGTCGGGGATGGCCGCGCTGTGCACCATCGCCTTCGCCCTGCTCAATCAGGGCGACCACGTCGTCGGCACCTCATCCGTGTACGGTCCATCCCGGGTCGTCATGGAGCGCGACTTCAGCCGCTTCGGGATCGCATCCGACTTCGTCGACACCTCCGATCTCGACGCCGTGCGCGGCGCGATCCGGCCCGAAACGAAGATCGTCTTCGTCGAGACCCCGGCCAATCCCACCATCGTGCTCAGCGACATCACCGCCGCCGCCGACATCGCCCACTCGGCGGGCGCCCTCCTCGTCGTCGACAACACCTTCGCCTCGCCCGTCCTGCAGCGCCCCATCGAGCTCGGCGCCGATGTCGTGATGCACTCAATGACCAAGTTCATCAACGGCCACACCGACGTCGTGGCGGGCATGATCGTCCCGAAGGACGACGAGATGCGGCGCCGGATCAAACCGGTGCACGCCTACCTCGGCGCCTGTATGGACCCGCACCAGGCGTGGCTCGCGCTGCGCGGCTTCAAGACCCTGGCGCTGCGGGTCCGGGCCTCCCAGGACAACGCACAGCGCGTCGCCGAGTACCTCGAGGCCCACCCCAAGGTCGAGTGGGTCCGCTACCCGGGGCTCGCCAGCCACCCCCAGCACGAGCTCGCCGAGCGCCAGATGGACGGACCGGGCGCGCTCATCTCGTTCGAGGTCAAAGGCGGCTTCCACGCCGGCGTCAAGCTGCTCAACACCGTCGAGGTCATGACCCTGGCGGTCTCGCTCGGCGGCATCGAGACGCTCATCCAGCACCCCTCCTCGATGACCCACGCCGCCATGAAGCGCGACGACCGGATCGCCGCCGGCATCACCGACGGGCTGGTCCGGGTCTCCATCGGCTGCGAGGACGTCGAGGACCTGATCGCCGACTTCGACCGGGGGTTCGCGGCGGTGTAGGCGAACTCAGATCAGCGCGTCCTCCTGCCATCCCAGCCGCACGAGATCGATGGCGTCCGGGTCGGACACGCCGAGGCCGTAGCGGCTGCCGGCGAGCTCGATGTGGTGCGCCGGCGGTGAGATCGGGCTCGGCTCGCCGAAGTAGCGGTCGCGCTGGGCCCGGATGATCCGGGCGCCGGTCGCGTCCACCGCCACCGGATCGACGCCGACGATGAGCCCCCGGTAGGGCCAGACGTACTCCTTGGAAAAGCTGTGCGGACCGACGCCGTGGAACTGGGGCGTCAGCATGACCAGAATGTTGAGCTTGACCTTGCCCTCGAGCTCCGGCAGCTTCCAGATCGCACCGAGCGGCGCGCACGTGTCGCCGTGGTACTCGGGCGGCCGCGGCACGAACATGATGAGGTTCTTCAGGCAGGTGCCGAGCCCGGACCAGTTGTGGGTTCGCATCGGCCGGACGTTGACCAGCGCCGTCGCGCGTTGAAACACCGGGTTCGACCGCACGCCGCGGTCGTCGACCGCGACGTTGTCCGGATCGACCCCGGCACCGATCACCCCGGCCCGAATCGCCGCCTCGAGTTCGGGCGGCGTCCGCAGGTGGCGCCAGACATTGGTCTTGACACCGACCACGTCGTCCGCCGACACGACCCGCTTCCAGGCGTCGCCGGCGGAGTCGACGTCGAACAGCGCCCGCATCGCGCGGTCGAGCATGTCGCGCAGCAGCTCGCCGTCGAGGCGGCCGTCGTCGTCGATGACGCCGCGCTCGCGCACGAGCACCACGCGACTCGTCGTTTCCGGAGGACCATCCTCACCGACCGCGATCCGGCCCCCGAGAAACCCGGCCGCCGCCGCACCCGAGCCGATCTTGAAGAACGTGCGTCGATCGAGTCCGTCTCTGCGTTTGCTCACGATCCACCTCCAAGCGTGACGTCGAGCAGGCTCCGGGCCCTCGCCTCGTCGACCGCGCCGACGGCGGCCGCGAGCAGGTCGCCCCGCCGACCCACCAGCATCTCCGGTCGATCGTCCGAAGCCGTCTCACGCAGCCGCGCCTCGACGTCCGCCGCCGCCTGCTCGCTCGGGTAGCGGACCAGCACGATGGAGGATCTGCCGTCGCCATCGGACAGCCGTCCGGCGACCGCCTCGACGTCGGGGCCGAGCGCGAACGGATTGTCGCTGCCGACGAAGACGTGGGCGTTGAGGATCTGCGGGCTGCGGAGGAAGCACACCGACTGCGGATCGACCGCGTCGGTCGGCAGCCGGTCGACAAGAGCCGGCGTCTCACCGCCGGCCGGCAGGGCCGCCGCCAGGGCTCGACCGATCTCCAGCACCGAGTCCTTCGACCCGTCGTCGCCGTCGACCGAGTACACCGAGCCGACCCACGGTCCCTGCCAGAACGACAGCCAGCCGTGGCGGTAGACGCCGTCGTTGCCGATCGCCACGGGTTCCCCGGCGCGGTCGTGGCTGAACACGCCGAACGCGTCCGCCGGCGACGCCACCTCGAACAGGTCGGCGATGATCTCCCCGTCACCGCCCGGACCGACATACCGGAGCGAGGTGCAGCGCTCCATGCCGTAGGCGAGATAGACCTCGGCGTGGCCGTCGATGTACTGGAAGATCGTCTCGGTGTCGTAGGTCTCCGGCCCGTCGGCCGCGCTCCAGCCGCCGACCTGGAGCGGCCAGTCGGGCCCGGTCACGGTCTTCTCCACCGGCTCCGGTGCGGCGCCGCAGCCGACCAGCAGCAGCACACCGACCGTCCACAGGAACCAGGATCGTCGAAGCATGGGCACCTCCCAGGGGTTGTCACGGCGACGAGTATACGTCGACGGAAGGCCGCGTCCGGTGGCCACCCAGAGTCGGTCGTTACTGGAGGTATCCCAGAGCTCGGAGCCGTTCGGCCTCGGCGTCGTCGAGATCGAGGGCGGAGAAGTCCGTGTCGCGTTCGAACGCGGTCCGCGTCGCCTCGTCGAGCTCGGCCAGGCGCTCCTCCCACGCGACCGTGCACGGATCGTCCAACCACTGGTCGCCATCTCGTCGAGCGCACTCGATGGCGCCCGGCCAGAACACCTCGCGTCGGTCGAGCCACTGGAGGCCGACCAGGTGATCGGCGACCCAGGCCGGGCCGTCGAGCTGGTGGAACCGGCTCTCGTGCTCCTCGATGAAGATCCGCTCGCGCGCCTCGAGCGCCGCCGTGGAATCAGCGCTGAACATCACCCCGTCGGACGGCGGCACCTCGACGCCCGCCGCTGCGGCGATCGACGGGTAGAGGTCGACGAGCGAGGTCATCGCGTCGACCACGGCCGCGTCACGCTGGTGCGGCCACTTGACGAGCATGGGGATCCAGACGAGCTCCGGATCGAGGCGGAAGGAGTGAGAGTACAGTCCTCGCTCGCCGAGGTGCTCACCGTGGTCGGCGGCGAGCACGATGAGAGCGCGGTCGTAGAGGTCGGCCGTCTTCAGCGTGTCGAACAGCCGGCCGAGCTCGTGGTCCATGAACGCGACCTCGGCGTCGTACTCGGCGCGCAGCGACCTGAGCCCGGCCGCGGTCTGCGGCACCCGGCCGTCGCGCACTGCCGCCCACGCCGCCGGATCGCCTTCGGCGAGACCGCCCCAGCCGGCGACGCCGGCGACCGCCTCGGCCGCCTCGACCGCGCCGACCCGCCGGCGAAACGCCTCCGGCGCGGTGTAGAGCTCGTGGGGATCGAAGTAGTTGACGAACATGAACAGTGACGACGGGACCGAGCGCTCGATCCAGTCGACCGCGGCATCGGTGATGACGTCGCCGGTCTCCTCGGTGTCGCGCGGGTCGTCGTAGCGCGAGAAGCCCTGGCCGAGACCGAAGCGGGACGAGGCCATCGATCCGCCGATGAAGCCCGCTGTCCGATAACCGGCGGCGCGGAACCGCTCGGCGAGCGTGGTCCACGACCGGTCGAGCACGTCGTCGAGCACGCCCGCCCGGTGGTGCGACGGGTACAGCCCGGTGAAGATCGAGGCGTGGCTGGGCAGGGTCCACGGCGCCGTCGCCCACGCGTTGGTGAAGACCGTCGCGTGATCGGCGAAACGGGCCAGGTTCGGCGTCAGCTCGGGCCGCTCACTGTACGGCCACACCCGGTCTCGGCGGGTGGTGTCGAGGGTCACGATCACGACCGGGACCCGGTCCGGCGGATCGACCGGTTCGAGGTGCGGCGCGCCCCACAGATAGCTGCCGATCTCCAACCCGTCGACGCGCAGCGTCAGCGTGTGGTCTCCCGGCGGCACCCGCAACCGGAGCGGCCGTTCGTCGCGTGCGCCGATGTCGACCGCCGCTGTCGCCTGTCCGTCGAGCTCGACGCTGAAGCGGGCGCGCTCCCTCGACTGGTTCTGCAGCACGAACGAGGCTTCGCGGTCGAGCGGGCTCGACAGCTCGACATCGACGCTGTGCGGTCCGAGGAAGAGACAGCCGCCGAGCTTGCTCGACGTCTGGCCGGTGACGCCGAAGTCGAGAAACAGCGTCGGGTAGGGGTTGGTGATGATCGGCTGCGGCGTCACCACACCGCCGTCCCGTCGCTCGACGTCGACCCCGGTGAAGAAGTTCCTCGGCGTCAGCTGGTCCTCCGGCTCGTCGAGCTCGGCGATCCGCTCGAGCCTGAGCCGGTGGACGCCGGGGAGCAGGTCACCGCCACTCACCACGGCCTCGAGCGGCGCCATCGCGGCCGTCCTGGCCTCCGGCCACAGCGGTCGATCGTCCCACGTGGCGACGAAGTGAAACCGGTCGGTGCCGTCGTCCGGCCGGAACGTCACCCGGAGCTGGTCCGCCGCGTCCCCCTGGACGTACACCAGGAACCCGCCGATCTTCCGGAACGACCCTCCGGCCGTGCCCTCCCGGCGCCACGCACGATCTGCGAAGACGTACAGTCCGTCGTCCGCGACCACCCGCTCGTAGAGCGATTCGAGCTCTGAACCGCCCGAAGTGACCGATACCTCGCGCGAGCAGCCCAGTGCTCCAACGCCCGTCGCCACCACCAGCGCAACGAGGCGAAGGTCACACCAGACGGCTCGTCGGTTCGACATCGTCAGGACGCGGCCACCCGGATTACGGGGTTTCGCCCTTCTCGGCGGCGCCTTGGTCCTCGTCGTCCGAGCTCTGCTCCATCGACTCGGGCTCGCCCGACTCGAAGTCCTCCTGGGTGATGGGCTGGTCGGACGCGGTCTCGGTCTGCGGCTCCGGCGGCGGCGCTTGGTTCTTGGGCGCGCACGCCATCAGCGCCGCCAGCGCGACGATCAACGCGAGACAGGTCAGCTGTTTCATGGTGCCTCCTCCGGCCGGCATTATCGCGGATTCCGGGTCGGCTTCTCAACCGTCACCGGCGGGTCGGCCTCGAGTGACTGCAGATAGGCCTGGTTGTACTGCACGGCGAGCCGCTCGAGCGACGCTTCGGCCGCGTCCCAGTGCGACCTCAGGATGGCCGCCAGCGAGTCGGCCTCGTCGGCGGCGCCGTGACGCCTGGCGCGCACCAGCAGTCGCACGACCCGGTGGGCGCTGGCGACTGTCTGTCTGGCCAGCCCCAAGAGCGGGGAGGTGTCAGCGCCCGCCATCACCCTCTCGAAGACGGTGGCCGACCGCTGCCAGTCGACGTCCGGGCCCACGTGGCCGCCCCGGATCATGTGATCCAGCAGGTAGGCGCGGTGCCAGTAGGCGCTGAGCTGGGAGGTGGCGTCGGTGATGGCGAAGATGTAGATCACCTTGCGCCAGAGCTTTTGGACGACGTAGCGGACGATGCCGACACCGACCGTCAGACACCCCTCGACCGACACCATCGTGCCAACGCCGCGGCCGAGCCGGCGCCCGGCGGTGTCGGCGAGCGACCGGCTGCGGGCCCGCGCGATGGCGCCCGGCATGCGCCGGCGGAAGGTCACTTCGAAGGCGAGGTCGAGGAAGGGCAGCGGCACCAGCGCGCTCAGACCCGCCAGCGTCGCGTCGGCGTAGATCCGCCAGTCGAACGCGGTGTGCTTGGGGGCGAGGTCGCGGTCCGGCATCGGGGAGAGCATACCTTGGGGAAGCCCCGTGCCTGTATTCGATCCCGATCCCGTTCCCGATCCCGTTCCCGATCCCGCG
>JASFPU010000192.1:0-6273 GCA_050115855.1 Holophagae bacterium | reverse complement strand
GCATCTTTTGCCGCTGTCGTAGCGGCCGTCTTGGCCGCCGGCTTGCCTCCGGTGGGCGACGCCTGCGGCCTCGGCGTGTCACTGCCGCACGCCTGCTGTGACACGCCGCCGCCGCAGAACGACCACGCATGCTGTCCGGTGAAAACGGTGACCGCGCCGTCGTTCGACGACCTCGGCTGCCACTGCGCCCACCGCCAGCCTGCCGCCGCGGTGCTCGCGGTCGCAGCGCCGGCACCTGACGGATCCGGCCACGCCGGCCCCGTCGTCGGGCTCGGCGGCGTCGGCGGCCCGGCGTCGTCGCTCGGCACACCGAGGAGCCACGCCCGTCCTCTTCGGGCGCACCCTCCCCCACCACTGTTTCTGGTTGACTGCGCCTTTCTGACGTAGACGGCAGTTCGTCGGACGAATTGTAGTCGGGCGTCGAACGCCCGAGTCAGAAAGGAAACGAATCATGAACCTGCATCGAATATGCGTTGTGGTCTGCCTCCTCGCGGGTGGGCCGTCCATGGCGTTCGGGGCAGAGCCGGCGAACGACCCGCCGCCAGGCGGCCCGGCCGATGCGATCGTCCAGCGGATCGCCGACGACCAGCTGCGCTCGCTGCTGGCGGAGGTGCTCGAGCGCAATCCCGAGATCGCCGCGCTGCGGGCAAAGATCGCCGCATCCGGGGAGCGCGAGATCGCCGCCCGCAAGCTACCGGACCCGCGGGCCGAGCTGACCGCCTTCGTGCTGCCCCCGGAGACCCGGGTCGGCCCGCAGCGGTTCGCCGCTCGGGTGACCCAGCAGCTGCCGGGCGGCGGCAAGCTGGAGAAGTCCGCCCGCGTCGCGCAGGCCGAACGTCGTGCGCTGTCGAGCCAGCTCGAGGCGCTCCGCCTCGATCTCGTGACCAGGGCCCGGCGATTGCTGGTCGAGCTCGCCTACCTCGACGAGGCCCGCCGCGTGCTCGACGATGACCACACCACGCTGAGCCACTTCGAGGAGCTCGCGCGGGCGCGGTACGCGTCGGGCGCCGGGCTCCAGATGGACGCGGTCCAGCTCCAGGCGGAGATGACCAGGCTCGAGGCCAGGGCGACCGAGATCGACGAGCGACAGGCCGGGGTCGCGGCCGACCTCAACCGCCTTCGCGACCGTCCCGGAGAGCCGCTGCCGTCCGTTGCCGTCGACCTGAAAGCGCCCGACGATCTCGACTGGCACGCGCTCGGCCAGATCGCCTTCGCGTCTCGTCCCGAGCTCGCCGCGGACGACGCCCGCATCGAGCAGGCGTCCGTCCGAACCGAGCTCGCGAGTGAGGACAAGAGCCCCGACTTCAGCGTCGGCCTGACCTACGCCTACGTCGACCGCCGGACCGACGTCGACGTCCCGCACAACGGCCGGGACGTGCTCGGCCTGAGTGGCGGCATCTCGATTCCGCTGTGGAGGAAGGGAACCGACGCGGAGGTCGAGGCGGCCACCCAGTCCCGTCTCGCCCGAGAGGCCGAGCGGCGCGCCACGGTGACCACGGTCGAGCGCGAGCTCGAGGACCTGCGCGGCCGTCTGCCCGAGATCGCGCGCCGCCTCCACCTTCTGTCCGACGTCCTGCCGGTGCAGGCGGAGCAGTCGTTCGCGTCCGCAGAGGCCGCGTATGCCGCCGGTCGAGTCGACGCGCTCTCGCTGCTCGATGCGGAGCGCGTCCTGCTCGACGTCAGGCTGTCCGCCGCGCGTGCTCGCGCCGATCTCGCCATCGCGCTTGTCGACCTCGAGGACGCCATCGCGGCGCCGCTGCCCAAGGGAGACCCGTCATGACCACCCGAGCCCCTGTCACGCGCACCCGCGGCTCCGCCCGGACCGCCGCCGTCATCGGCCTGGTCGTCGGGATCCTCGTCACCGCGTTGATCCTGCTCGATCCCTTCCACCTGACACATCTTGACGAACGGCTCCGGGGCCAGCCGACGGGAGGTCCGACCGGGTCCGCCGCCGAGACGCTGTGGACCTGCCCGATGCACCCGCAGATCGTCGAGTCCGAGCCCGGAACCTGTCCGATCTGCGGCATGGACCTGGTCCCCATGAAGGACGAGCAGGGCCCGGCCGCCGACCATCAGCACGAGAGCCCGGCCGAGCTCTGGACCTGCCCGATGCACCCGTCGGTGGTCGAGCCCGAGCCCGGAACGTGCCCGATCTGCGGCATGGACCTGGTGCCGCTGAAAACCGAGGAACAGGACGACGACGCATCGGCTTCGCAGGCGTCGAACCAGGGCGCGGCGGTGCGCATCGACCCGACCGTCGTCCAGAACATGAACGTCACCACCGAGAAGGTGCAGCGCCGGGATATCAGCCGCCGGATCCGCACCGTCGGATACCTCGACTACGACGAGGATCACATGGTCACGGTCACCACCAAGTACTCCGGCTACGTCGAGGCCGTCTACGTCAACTACCTGGGCCAGCCGGTGCGCAGGGGCGAGCCGTTGTTCGAGGTCTACTCGCCCGAGCTGGTCCAGACCCAGCAGGAGCTGCTGTCCGCGGTCCGCTACGCCGATCGACTGGCCGGAGCGAGCCCCGACACCGAGTCGCGGGCCGAGTCCCTGGTCACCGCCGCCAGGCAGCGTCTCGAGTTCTGGGACATCAGCGACGACCAGATCCAACGGCTCGTCGATCGGGGCGAGATCGTCCGGACTCTCGACGTGATCGCCCCTGCGTCCGGCGTTGTCATGAAACGGATGCACGGGCTCGAGGGCATGCGGATCCAGCCCGGCATGGACGTCATCCACATCGCCGGTCTCGACACGCTGTGGCTGTCCGTCGAGGCCTACGAGAACCAGCTCCCCTGGATCCGCGAGGGCTCGTCGGCGACCATCACGCTGACCTACTTTCCGGGCGAGACCTTCACCGGGCGGGTTCGCTACGTCGAGCCCGAGGTGTCCGAGGCCACGCGCACGGTGCAGTTGACCCTCGAGGTGCCGAACCCCGGCGGCCGGCTCCGAGTCGGCATGTACGCGACGGTGATCTTCGAGCCGGTCGAGGTCCAGGATGCGATCACCGTGCCGTCGCAGGCGGTGCTACGGACGGGGCTGCGCAACGTCGTCGTGGTTGCCCTCGGCGACGGCCGGTTCGCGCCGCGCGAGGTGACCCTCGGCCGTGAGGGCGACGGCTACGTCCAGGTGCTCGACGGTCTCCAGGCGGACGAGACCATCGTCACGTCGTCCCAGTTCCTGATCGACTCCGAGTCCAACCTGCGCGAGGCAGTGCGCAAGATGGCAGACGCCAAGCGCAACGCGCCCGCCGCGGGTCACCAGCACTGAGCGGGGGACGACATGCTCAACAAGATCATCGAGTGGTCCCTCAAGAACCAGTTCCTCGTCGTGGTCGGGCTGCTGTTCGCGATCGGCGGCGGCATCTGGTCGGCGTCCCAGATCCGCCTCGACGCCATCCCCGATCTGTCCGACGTGCAGGTCATCATCTACACCAAGTACCCGGGGCAGGCGCCGCAGGTGGTCGAGGACCAGGTCACCTACCCGATCACGTCCAAGATGCTGTCGGTGCCCTTCGCCAAGATCGTGCGCGGCTACTCGTTCTTCGGCTTCTCCTTCGTCTACGTGATCTTCGAGGACGGCACCGATCTCTACTGGGCGCGGTCGCGCGTGCTCGAGTACCTGTCCGGGCTGCAGTCCCAGCTGCCCGACGGGGTGATGCCGCAGCTCGGGCCGGACGCAACCGGTGTCGGCTGGGCCTTCATGTACGTGCTCAACTCGGATCAACGGAGCCTGGCCGAGCTCCGTTCCTACCAGGACTGGTACCTGCGCTACGGGTTGACCTCGGTCGAGGGCGTCTCCGAGGTGGCCAGCGTCGGTGGCTTCGTGCGCCAGTACCAGGTCGAGGTCGACCCGGTGAAAATGCGTGCCTTCGGGATCTCGCTCAGCCACGTCAAGAGCGCGATCAAGCGCTCCAACAAGGATGTCGGCGGCCGTCTGGTAGAGCTCGCCGAGCAGGAGTACATGGTGATTGGCCGGGGCTACGTCAAGGAGATCCGCGATCTCGAGCAGATCCCGCTCAAGGTCGGCGTGGGCGGCACACCGGTCCTGCTCTCCGACGTCGCGAACATCACCATCGGTCCCGAGATCCGCCGCGGCATCGCCGAGTGGAACGGACTCGGCGAGACGGTCGGCGGCATCGTCGTGGTGCGCTCCGGCGCCGACACGCTCGATGTCATCGAGCGCGTCAAGAAGCGCCTCGCGGAGCTCGAGACGGGCCTGCCGGACGACGTCCGCATCGAGGTCGGCTACGACCGGACCGAGCTGATCGACGAGTCGGTGGAGACGCTGACCCACACCCTCATCGAGGAGTCGATCATCGTCGCGCTGGTGTGCATCGTCTTCCTGTTCCACTTCCGGTCGGCGTTCGTCGCGATCTTCTCGATCCCGGTGGCGATCCTGCTGTCGTTCATCGTCATGAAGGCCCAGGGGCTGGGCGCCAACATCATGTCGCTCGGCGGCATCGCGATCTCGATCGGCGTGTTGGTCGACGCGGCGATCATCATGGTCGAGAACGCGCACAAGCACATGGAGGAGTGGCGCGGCGAGCGCAGCCATTTCGAGATCATCCTGCGCTCGGCGCAGGAGGTCGGCCCGACGCTGTTCTTCAGCCTGCTGGTGATCACGGTGTCGTTCATGCCGGTGTTCACCCTGCAGGCGCAGGAGGGCCGGCTGTTCCGCCCGCTCGCCTTCACCAAGACCTACTCGGTGGCGATGGCTTCGCTGGTCGCCATCACGGTCATCCCGGTGCTGATGTACTGGTTCGTGCGCGGCAACATCCGGTCCGAGGAACGCCATCCGATCTCGCGCGTGCTCCGCGCGGTCTACACGCCGTTCCTCAACTTCGCACTCCGCTTCCGCTGGCTGGTCGTGGTGATCGCGGCGCTCGCCGTCGCCTCGATCATCTTTCCGCTCCAGCACATGGGCTCGGAGTTCATGCCCCCGTTGTGGGAAGGCGACCTCCTCTACATGCCGACCACCTTTCCCGGCATCTCGATCACCAAGGCCAAAGAGCTGCTGCAGCAGACCGACAAGCTGATCGCCGAGTTTCCGGAGGTCGAGTCGGTGCTGGGCAAGATCGGCCGCGCCGACACCGCGACCGATCCGGCGCCGTTGACCATGATCGAGACCACGATCCAGCTCAAACCGCAGGACGAGTGGCGCGACGGCATGACCAAGAAGAAGCTGATCGACGAGCTGAACCAGGCCGTCACGTTCCCCGGCTTGACAAATGCGTGGATCCCGCCGATCAAGACCCGGATCGACATGCTTTCGACCGGCATCAAGACGCCGGTCGGGATCAAGATCGGCGGCCCGGATCTCGACGTCCTGGAACGGCTGGGTCAGGAGATCGAAGCGGTGGTGCGACCGCTTCCGGGTACGCTGTCGGCGTACGCCGAGCGGGTCATGGGCGGCAACTACCTCGACTTCCAGATCGAGCGCGAGGCCGCCGCGCGCTTCGGTCTGACCGTCGACGACGTGCAGGACGTCATCATGTCCGCTATCGGCGGCATGAACGTGGACTCGACGGTGGAGGGCCTCGAGCGCTATCCGATCAACGTCCGCTACCCGCGCGAGCTGCGCGACAGCATCCAGAGCCTGTCCGACGTGCTCGTCACGACACCGACCGGCGCCCAGGTGCCGCTGTCCCAGGTCGCGACACTGCGCATCCACCAGGGCCCGCCCGCGATCAAGTCCGAGAACGCCCGGCCCAACGCCTGGGTCTACGTCGACCTCTCGACGTCGGATGTCGGCGGTTGGGTCGAGCGGGCCCGGCAGGTGGTCGAGGATCGGGTCGAGGTTCCGGAGGGGTACACGGTCTTCTGGTCCGGCCAGTACGAGTACATGCAGCGGGCCAAGCAGCGGCTGATGATCATCGTGCCGATCACGCTGTTCCTGATCTTCTTCATTCTCCACCTCAACACCCGATCGACGGTCAAAACCGGTATCGTCCTGCTCGCGGTTCCGTTCTCCGCCGTCGGTGCGGTCTGGTTGCTCTACCTGCTCGGCTACAACTGGTCGATTGCGGTCTGGGTCGGCCTCATCGCGCTCGCCGGGCTCGACGCCGAGACCGGGGTGGTCATGCTGCTCTACCTCGATCTGGCGTACGAGCGCTGGCGCAAGGAAGGTCGCATGATCACGTACGCCGACCTCGAGGACGCGATCGACCACGGCGCGGTGCAGCGCATCCGGCCGAAGATGATGACTGTCTGCACCATCCTGTTCTCGCTGGTGCCGATTCTGTGGGCCACTGGCACGGGAGCAGAC
>JASFPU010000191.1:0-6317 GCA_050115855.1 Holophagae bacterium | reverse complement strand
CGAACCCGTACCGTTTCTCGAGCTCGCCGTCGCGGTTGTGGTACGCCGCGTCCGCGTCGACGAGGCAGGCCGAGAAGATCGCCGCGAGATCGCCGTCGATCCTCAGGTCGTTCCCGTCGACCGCGGTGGTCGCCCCGGCGGTGGCGAACAACGACTCGACCTCGGCGGCCGTGTCGCCGTCGGCCAACTTGAGGTTGAGCGTGACGACTTCGCTGCCGTGGTCGGCGACCATGTGCTCGACCTTGGGCACGTAGTAGGCGGAGCCCTTCGAGATCGAGTTGTACAGGTTGTCCAGGAAATCGAGCCCGTTCTGGCCGGCGAAGACCGGCATGAAGAAGATCACGAGCACGATGATGAAGCTCACCAGAAGCGCGATCCCGATTCCGAGCTTGCGCGTGCGGCCGGTCATGACGACACCTCCGCCCCGCGGAGCACAGCGAGATTGGTCACGAAGGTGAACAGCACCCACACGGCGAAGCCGCCGATGACGATGAAGAACGCCCAGATGCCGATGCTGTCGAGCAGCGTCACCGTGCCCGGGGACAGCGAGATCACCTCGAGATCGGACAGCTTGCCGGGGAGAGCGAAGATCCGGTTGACGAAGCCCGCGAGCACCGCCATGGCGTAGAAGCCGCGAATGGTGATGCCCTTGACGACCTTGGTCACCATCGCGCCGATCTGCACGCCGAACAGCGAGCCGAGCAGCATACCCATCGCCAGCGTGTAGAAGATGAAGCCGTAGATCGCGTACTGGCTGATCGCGGCGAAGCCGGCGGTAAAGACGATCTGGAAGATGTCGGTGCCGACCGTCGTCATGGATGACACACCCAGGGTGTAGACGAAGATCGGAAAGGTCAGGAAGCCGCCGCCGACGCCCATGATCGCGGCCGCGAATCCGACCAAAAAGCCGCTCGCGATGAGGAACCATGCCGAGATCCGACGGCCGCCGGGGACCAGGCTCTCATCGAAGGTGATCATCGGCGGCGCGTTGATCGCCTGCAGCTTCTTCGGCAGGCTGCCGAGCTCGGCGCCCTCCGATTTGCCCCCGTGGGCGCCAGCGTCGGCGTCGGGACGCTTCCTCGCCTTGAGGTAGTCGACCAGGGCATAGGCACCGAGCCCGCCGAGCATCAGCGAGTAGATGGTGGTGATGAAGGCGTCGGAGAGAACCGGGTTGATCTCGTACAGCGTGCGGTTGATGATGCCGCCGATCAGCGCGCCGCCGATCGCACCGATCAGGAAGGTCACCGCAAGCGGCACCGACACGTTGCCGAGCTTGCGGTGGATGACGCTGCCCATGATCGCCTTGGCGAAGATGTGGAACAGGTCGGTGCCGACGGCGAGGATGCCCTTGATACCGGCCGACATCAGCGCCGGCGCGATGATGAAACCGCCGCCGGCACCGATGCAGCCGGTGATCAGCCCGGCGCACAGACCGATCAGGATCGAGGCGATGAAGATGCCGGTCGAGTAGAAGGCCGGGCTGTAGGCCTTCTTGCCGCCGAGGACGTCGGGTAGCATGGTGCCCGCCGACGCGGCGGAGTCGGTGATCTGGGCCGCGACGGCCGGTCCGAAGACAAAGATCGGCAGCACCAGCAGCAGCAGTACGACGACCCGCTTGGGGTCGCCGAGAATTCTCCGCGACGTCTCGAGCTCCCACGTCGCGTGTGCGCGGGCCGCCGCCGTCATGAACTTCCCCCATGTGTCAAACATGCTCACGATCGTGGTCCTCCTCGAAAATCCGCGGTCGTGGGACCGCGTTGATGCCGAGCCTCGGCTCGGAGGTTGATCGGTGGACGCTCGGGCGAGGTCATTCGGGATCCGAGCTCAGCGCCGCCGTGATCGTTTCGACCAGGCGCTCGAGACCGACCGGTTTGATGAGGTAGTCGAAGGCACCCTCGGCGATCCCCTCGCGGGCCGCTCGCTCGGAGCCGTGGCCGGTGAGCATGATCACCTTGACCGTCGGGTCCATCTTCTTGAACACCTTGAGGACCTCGATCCCGTCCATGTCCTCCATCTTCAGGTCGACCACGGCCAGGTCGAACTCCCACTGGCGCAGCGCGCGGATCGCTTCGGTGCCGCTCGACGCGGTGGTCACCCTGTAGCCTCGCCGGGTCAGGCGTTTGGACAGCACCTCGAGGTAGCCGACCTCGTCGTCGACCAGAAGCAGCCGAACGGGGTGTTCGCGATCCACCATGACGGCCGGGTCAATCGCCCCGGCGCAGCGAGATCAAGGTCGCGCGGGCCTCGAGGATCTTGGCCTCGTGCTCGCGCTTCTTGACCGCGGCTTGATTGATCTTGTCCAACAGCACGTCGAGGTCGCAGGGCTTCATCAGGTAGTCGTACGCGCCGTGCTTCATGCCCTCGATCGCGGACTCGACCGTGGCGTGGCCGGTGAGCATGATGACCTCGACGAGCGGGTGCGCCTTCTTGATCGCGGCGAGGGTTTCCAGCCCGTCCATGCCGGGCATCTTGACGTCGAGGACAACGACGTCGGTGCGGGTCGCCCCACCCCCCTCGAGCGCCTCGAGCGCCTGCGGCCCGCTGTGCGCGGCCCGCACCTTGACGCCCCGTTTGACGAGGCGCTTGACCAGCGTTTCGACGAACTGGACCTCGTCGTCGACAACCAGAACGGATGGATCGATCATCGGCTTTCTCTTTCGTCGTGCGAGTGGGTCGATGGTGCGGTATCCGAAGGCTGCTGCGGGAACGACACGGTGAACGTCGTCCCCTGCTCGATCTCGCTCTCGACCGAGATGATGCCGCCGGCCTTTTCGACGATGCCGTAGCAGATCGACAACCCGAGACCGGTGCCT
The DNA here is from genome assembly GCA_050115855.1 of Holophagae bacterium. Classification (GTDB taxonomy): domain Bacteria; phylum Acidobacteriota; class Thermoanaerobaculia; order Thermoanaerobaculales; family Sulfomarinibacteraceae; genus JAHECW01. Next base: position 3,504 of record JASFPU010000191.1, on the reverse strand, counting down.
TGGCCGACCGGTTTGGTGGTGAAGAACGGGTCGAAGATCCGCGCCAGGTTGGCCTCGGGAATCCCCTTGCCCGTGTCGCGCACCTCGAGCACGACCGCGTCGCCCTCGGTGCGGGTGACGACCGTCACCGTGCCGCCGGGCTGGTCGATGGCGTCGATCGCGTTGTTGACGAGATTGAGCAGCACCTGCTGGATCTCGGTCGGCGAGGCCTCGATCGGCGGCAGCTCGGGCTCGAGCTCGGTGACGATGTTGACGTTGGCGTAGCGAGTTTTCTGCGACGTCAGTCCGATCACCTCGGCGACCATTTCGTTGAGCAGCACGGCGCGGACCGACGGGTCGGTCTTGCGCGCGAAGCTGAGCAGCTTGTAGGTGATCTCCTTGCAACGGTCGCCCTGGGTCCGGATCTGACCCACCGCCCGCTCGATCTCGGCCAGGTTCTCCGCCGACGAGGGATCGGGGTCGTGCAGCAGGTCGTCGATCCAGCCCGCCTCCTGGACCATGATCGCCACCGGGTTGTTGATTTCGTGGGCGATGCCGGCGGCGAGCTCGCCGATCGACGCCAGGCGGCCGGTCTCGATCACCTGGTGGGTCATCACCGTGCGCTCCATGTCGGCGTCGGCGAGCCGGCGGGCGAGGTTCTTGGACACCGCCCACGCGATGCCGAGTGCGCCGATCGCGACCACCAGCAGCGCGGCGATGGAGAGGGCCTGCACGTGACGGATCTCATCGAGAGCATCGGCGGTTTCCTGCTGGTAGCACAGCAGCCATGTGCCCTGTTTGAGCGGTGCGAACGCGAAGATCGAAGGTCGGCCGATCACGTTCTGCCCGTCGACCACGGCGATCCGATCCGAGCGAACGTCGCCGCTGAGGATCCCGCTGTAGGGCGGGCGGGCGAGCGACACGTCGAAGTTCGGGACGGTTTGGAACTTGCCCTGACGATTGATGATGAACGCGAAACCGGTGTCGCCGATCCGAATGCCCTGGACGAGCGCGTTGAACGCCTCGAAGTCGATCGTCGCACGCAGGATGTAGGTGTCGTCTCCGACCCGGCGCTGGGTCGAGATGATGAAGTGGGGCGAGCCCCGCAGCCCGGCGAAGACGTCGCTGACGAAGCTCTCGTTGGCGAACGCCGAAGCGAACCAGCCGGCGGACGAGTAATCGGCCCGCTCGAGGTTGAACGGGCCGGCGTAGGCGATCTGGATGCCGTCGGCGGTGACCAGCCCGAGATCGACGAAGGCGCCGTGGTACTCCTCGCGCATCAGGTTGAGCACCTGGCGCAGAAACTCGGGGTCGGACAGGCGCTCGATCGGGTGCTCGCGGGTGATGATCCTGACGTCGCTGAGTCGATCGTTGATGAACGAGTCGATGATGAAGCTGTGGCGTTCGATCATCATCGTCAGCTCGCTGTCGACCTTGCTTCGGTAGACCGCCCTGAATTGCTGCAGGTTGACCGCTCCGGTGATCACCAGCGGCAGCAAGACGATCAGCGCGAGCCCGATCACGACCGACCGGACCCGGGTGGCGGGTGTGCTCTGGTGCTCGGTGGTCTCCGAGGATGTCATCGCGGTCCGTGCTCTCCTCTCGGCGAACGTCGATCGCAATCCTCGTGCCAACCGAGGTCAGCCGTCGTGGATCACGCCATGCCGCAGGTCTTGGGGCGTTGGTCGACCTTCGGTCGGATCGATTGTGTGCAACAGGGACCCCGAAATGTAAAGTTTCTTTACGGCGATGTCTGGTTTTTTAACAGCCGGGGGTCAGCGGAGGCCGAGCTTGCTCATCCGGCTCAGCAGGGTGGGACGGGAGATGCCGAGCAGCCGGGCGGCGTGGGACCGGTTGCCGCCGGTGTGACGCAGCGTCTCCTCGATGGTCCGTTTCGCGACGCGGTCGGTCAGCATCGACAGGAGGTCCGTACGCCCGTCGGCGAGCGCGCGGCGAACGCCTCGGACGAGCTCCTCGTCGAGCCGGCCAAACGGCTGCGTCGAGGGTTCCTGCCCGCCGCGAAGCAGCCGCTCCACGGTCTCCGGGCCGACCTTCTGGCCACGGCTGAAGATCAGGCACTGCTCCATCAGATTGGCCAGCTCGCGGACGTTGCCGGGCCACGGGTGGGCGAGCAGGACGGGAACCGCCTCGGCGGCGAGGCCGGGGTTGCGGACCCCGAGCGACAACGCGACCCGCTCGAGGAAGTACTCACTGAGCAGGGGGATGTCGTCGAGCCGCTCGGCCAGCGGAGCCAGATGGATCGGCACCACGTTGAGCCGGTAGAAGAGATCGCTGCGAAACCGTTCGCCCTCGATCGCGGACTCGAGGTCCCGATTCGTGGCGGCGAGGATTCGAACGTCGACGGGGATCGGTTCCCTGCCACCGATCCGCTCGATTCTGCGGTCCTCGAGCAGCCGGAGCAGCTTGGCCTGAATCGGCAGTGGAACGTCGCCGATCTCGTCGAGAAACAGGGTCCCGCCGTCGGCCTGCTCGACCTTGCCGATACGCTGCTTGACGGCACCGGTGAAGGCGCCTCGTTCGAAGCCGAAGAGCTCGCTCTCGAGCAACGACTCCGGGATCGCGACGCAGTTGACGATCACGAACGGCCCGTCGACCCGGGCCGAGTGCTGGTAGATCGCCCGCGCCACGAGCTCCTTGCCGGTGCCCGAGGCGCCCCGGATGAGCACGGTCGCGTCGGTCGGCGCGACCCGCCCGATCGCCTTCGAGACCTCCTGAATCGGTTTCGACCGGCCGATGATCGCCTCGACCGTCGCGCGCGACCCGGGCTCGGAGATCGCGACCGGGGAGCGCATGAGATGCCCGGCTTCGAGTCCCTGAGCGATGACGTCGAGCAGGTCGGCGTCGTCGACGGGTTCGAGCAGACAGTCGAAGGCGCCGGCCTTGATCACCTGGATGGTCTCGTCGGTCCCGCCGCCGGAGGACAGCACGACGACGGGCAGCTTGGAGTCGACCGACCGCAGCGCGGCGACAGCATCCTGACCCGTCGCGTGCTCGATCGGGAGGCGAAGCAGAACCAGGCTCGGGAGGTACTGCGCGAGCTGCTGCAGGGCGTTATCGACGGATGCGGCGAGGGTGACCTGCAGATCGGCACCGTCGAGCAGGAGCTTCTCGAGGCGATGAAGCTCGCGGGGTTCGCTGTGGACAACCAGAACCCGATTCACGGACCGAGCATACCCCCGATCACGGCGTCGGCACGGTCACCTGCATGCCCATGATCGGCCAGATGAACATGACGAAGATCGTCACCACGACCATCAGCAGCAGGCTTGCCGGAACGCCCGCTTTGAAGAATTCGCCCGAGGTGAACTGCTTGCTCTCGTAGGCGATGGCGTTCGGTGCCGCGCCGACCAGCAGCAGGAACGGCATGCCGGCGGCGACCAGCGCGCCGAACAGGATGACCTCACCGCCGACGCCGAGGTAGGGCGCGATCTTGAGTGCTACCGGCAGACAGATCGCGATCGCCGCGACGTTCATGATCAGGTTGGTCATGATCAGCACGAAGAA
>JASFPU010000190.1:0-6333 GCA_050115855.1 Holophagae bacterium | reverse complement strand
CACCAGCGACCCGCCGCTCGGACTGTTCGTCAGGGGCGAGCTTCGACCGGGCCCGGCGGTCGCCGTGGTCGGTTCCCGGCGGGCGACGACCTACGGCCGGCAGGTCGCGCGGACGCTCGGCGAGGAGCTCGCCGCCGCCGGTGTGGTCGTGGTCTCCGGCATGGCGCGCGGGGTCGATGCCGCCGCGCACGAAGGGGCGCTCGCGGCGGGCGGGCCGACCTGGGCGGTGTGGGGCACTGGGCCGGGCCGGATCTACCCCGCCGAGCACCGCGAGCTGGCCGGAGAGATCGCCACGCATGGCGCGCTGATCACCGAGTATCTGCCCGGGACGCCGCCCCGCAAGCACCACTTTCCCGAGCGCAATCGGGTGATCGCCGGCGTCGCCTCGGCGGTGGTCGTGGTCGAGGCCGCGGCGCGGTCGGGAGCGTTGATCACCGCCCGGCTCGCGCTCGACGAGGGACGCGAAGTGCTGGCGGTTCCGGGCAGTGTCCTGTCTGACGTCTCGGTTGGACCGAACACCCTGCTCAAGCTCGGTGCGCGGCCGATGCTGACACCGACGGACGTGCTCGACGCGGTCGGGGTCCGACCGGCCGCGACGACGACCGACACGGCACCGAGCCACCCCGTGCTCGATCACCTGCCGGACGGCGTCAGTCTCACAGCGGACGAGCTCGTGGTTCGATCGGGCCTGTCCGTCACCGAGGTCCACAGCGCGCTGCTCTCACTCGAGCTCGCCGGGGTCGTCGAACGGCGGCCGTCCGGCGCCTTTGCCCGTCGGCGTGCCACCCTGCCGGGGGAATAGGCGGCGGCGCCGGAGGCTTGCTTCTGACGGTCGGCGGGAACCGTCGACGGAGGTGACCGGTGCCGGATCGAGCAGTCGACATCGTCGGTGGCGGCCTCGCCGGGTGCGAGGCGGCGTGGCAGCTCGCCCAGGCCGGGTACGACGTCCACCTCAGCGAGATGCGCCCGGTGACGCCGACCGCGGTCCACACGACCGACCGCCTCGCCGAGCTCGTGTGCTCGAACTCACTGCGCGCCGATGCGCCAACCAACGCGGTCGGGCTGCTCAAGCGAGAAATGGAGCGGGCCGGCTCGCTCATCTTGTCCTGTGCGCGCACCGCGGCCGTCCCGGCGGGCGGCGCGCTCGCGGTCGATCGTGGTCGGTTTTCGACCGCCGTCACCGACGCCGTCGCCGGCCACGCGCGGATCTCGGTCGTCCGGGCCGAGCGGACCGAGATACCGACCGGTCCAGCGATCATCGCCACAGGTCCGTTGACCAGCCGGCCGCTGCACCGGGCACTGGAGGCGCTGCTCGGTGCGGGGGCGCTGTCGTTCTTCGACGCCATCGCACCGATCGTTGCCGCCGACTCGATCGATCACAGCCGTGTGTTCCGCGCTTCCCGCTACGACAAGGGCGGCGATGACTACCTGAATCTGCCGCTCGATCGGGACGGCTACGAGGCGTTCGTCGACGAGCTGCTCCATGCCACGACGGTCGACTTTCGCGACTTCGAGACCGCCGACCTGCCCTACTTCGAGGGCTGCCTGCCGATCGAGGTGATGGCCGAGCGCGGGCGCGACACGCTCCGCTTCGGGCCGATGAAACCGGTCGGCCTGATCGACCCGGCCACCGGCGGTCGGCCTTGGGCGGTGGTCCAACTGCGCCAGGACGACCTCGCCGCCGAGCACTGGAACATGGTCGGCTTCCAGACCAAGCTGACCTACGGCGAGCAGAAACGGGTGTTCCGAACCCTGCCCGGGCTGGCCGATGCGCGCTTCGTCAGGCTCGGCATGATCCACCGCAACACCTTCATCAACGCACCCGAGCATCTCGACGATCGACTCCGCCTCACGGCTCGTCCCACGGTCCGTTTGGCCGGTCAAATCACCGGCGTCGAGGGCTATGTCGAATCGGCGGCGACCGGGCTGATCGCCGGTCGGCTGCTGGCCGCCGAGCTGGCCGGACTGGCGCCGCCGCCGCCGCCGCCGACCACCGCACTCGGTGGCCTGATCCGCCACCTCACGGCCCGCACGGGGTCGGGATTCCAGCCGGCCAACATCACCTGGGGTCTGATCGTGTGCCCGACCGAGCTGCGTCGAATCCGGCCGAAGGCCGAACGCCGGCGCCGGCAGGCCGAGCTCGCTCTGGCGGCGGTCGATGACTGGTGCCGTGCCCTGTCACGCGGGTGACGCGGGTCACTCTCCAACGCGAACCTTTTCGTTCGCGGCTGCGTCTTATGGGGTGACGACGCGCGACGGAAGGGACCGCACCATGCAGATCGACAAACAGACACCACGCGGACCGTTCGACGCGGCGCGCCGTTGCCGACGCGAACGCAAGATCGTCGTCGTCGCCGACGACGGCGCCGGGATCGCACTCGTGCTGCTCGATCCGGGACAGTCCACCGTCGCCGGTGCGCGGTTCGACCACCGTGGCCGGACCTGGGAGATCCGTGGTCCTCGGGCCGACAGCGGTGTGCTGGTCGCCGAACCGGTGGCGTCCGGCGGCGGGGACCGACACGACTACTGAACCGGCCGCGGTCAGTCGTCGTCGGAGCCGCCAGCCCGGGGGTGGCTCTTCCGGTACACCGCCAGAAGGTGTGCGAGGTCGACGCCCGTGTACATCTGCGTCGTGGCGAGCGAGCTGTGGCCGAGCAGCTCCTGGATTGCCCGCAGGTCCATGCCGGCCTCGAGTAGATGGGTGGCGAAGGCGTGCCGGAGGGCGTGCGGGTGGAGACGGTGCAGATCGGCGGTGCGCTGCACCGCGCGGTCGAGAACTCGCCGCACCGACCGGTCGGTCAGCCGCCCGCCACGCTGGTTGACGAACAGCGCCGGCGTGTCGACCCCGTCCGATTGCCGTCGCCAACCGGCGCGCTGCGGCAGGTAGGCCCGAATCGCGTCCGCCGCCCGCCGCCCGAATGGCACCAGACGCTCCTTCCGACCCTTGCCCCGGACCCGGAGCATGCGATCGTCGAGCGAGATGTCGTCGAGATCGAGGCCGACCAGCTCGCCGACCCGAAGCCCAGCACCGTAGAGCAGCTCGACGATCGCGAGGTCGCGACGTCCGGCCGGCGAGTCGTCAAAACCGCTCAGCAGATCCTCGATATCGTAGCGGCTGACGACCTCGGGCTGTCGCTTTGACCGACGCGGCAGCGGCACCGCCACGGCCGGGTTGGCGCTGACTACCCCCTCGTCGAGCAGAAACGCGAAGTAGGTCCTCACGCTCGACAGCGCCCGCTCCTGCGACTGGGGCGCCAACCGCCGCTGCCACAGCTCGGCGACGAAGCCGCGCACATCGGCCGGCCGGACCTGGTCCGGACCGTTGCACCCGGCGCTGACGTAATCGACGAAGCGGGCGATCTCGCGGCGGTACGCGATCAGCGTCGCAGGCGCCAGATTGCGCTCGAACTCCAGGTGCTCGGCGAACGCGTCCTCACACCAACGGCGGCGTGGGTTCGCGCCGGTCATCAGCGGCCGCGGGTGCGGTCGGCCGGGTGGCCGCGCACGCGCCACCAGCCGAGCCGGAGGAGATCGAGGAACATGTCGGCGGAGTGCCGCACGGGCTGGACCCGGGACGACGCCACGTGGCGCCAGCGCACCGGCACCTCGACCACCGGTCGTCGCCAGCGCCGGACGAGCAGCAGGTGCTCGACATCGAACGCGAAGCCGTCCAGACGTTGGGCCGCGGCGAGGCGGCGGCCGAGGTCCCCAGCGAAGAGTTTGAAACCGCACTGGGTGTCGTGCACTCCTGGCACCGCGAGCAGACGCACCGCCAGGTTGAATGTGCGGCCCATGACGTCGCGGTACAGTGGCTGCCGGACCTCGATCCGGTGTCGATCGAGCGCTCTCGAGCCGATGGCCACGCCACCCCCAGCGACATCCGCGAGGCGCTCGATCTCCTCGATGGGTGTCGCGAGATCGGCGTCGCACAGCAGGATCGCCTCGCCCGCAGCGGCGGCAAAGCCGGTCCGAACCGCGGCGCCCTTACCCCGGTTGGTCGGGTGGCCGAGGCCGGCGACGCGCACCCCGGCGAGCGGATCGGCGCCGGCGGCCAGCGCGCCGGTACCATCAATCGAGCCATCGTCGACGACCAGCACCTCGGCCGGCAACCAGGCCGGCGAGTCCGCGAGGTACCGCGTGACGCGATCGAGGGTCGCGGGCAGGCGACGGGCCTCGTTGTAGGCTGGGATGACGACGCTCAGACGCATGGCTCAATTCTAGCCCGGATGATTCACGAGGCTACGTCGTGGCGGCTGCGGCGCCCCGACGACGTGCGTGGGTGCATCGACGGCCGTCGACGGCTGGTGGGGCGTCCGGGCCGGCCCGCCGGCGTCGGTCGGTCGAGCTCGGGACCGGACGGCTACTCGGAGGGGATCGACTGGAGGCGGCTCGACGCCGCAACGGCGATTGGCGACCGGCGTGGACCGAGCAGGCCGGGCAGACCGAAGAGCAGCGCCTGCACCGCGGCGGCGAGCACGACGCCGGGCAGACGGTGCGGCGCGATCCGGTCAGCGAGCACGACACCGGCGAGCAGCATGCCCGGCGTTCCCTGACGAACCGCGACGAGTACGGTCGCGGCGAACAACCACCACGCCGCGCCCAGGGCGGCGGCCCACGGCAGGGCCCCGAGCGCGCCGTCGTGGCCGGCCCCGCTCAGCGCGACCAGCGCGGCGGTGCACACGGCGAGCGCCGCGACCACGTCGGCCCACGATCCGGCGACGAGGTTGAGCAGCGGCGGGGCGAGCGCTCGATCGGCGGTCGGGGGGGGATCGTCGGCCGGCTCCGCCGCACCGGCGTCGTCATGCAGCACGTCCCAGTTGGCGGGGATGCCGGCGTTCTCCGACCGGTCGTCGCGGTCGGTCATCGCTCGTTCATGCTGCGGATGAAGATCTCGAGGCGCATGTCGGCCGCCCGCACCTTGTACTTCTGGACGAACTCCAGAAACCGTGCCGCCTCTTCGTCCTGCGGCTTGATCTCGAGCAGCTGGAGGAGATGCTTTTCGGCGCCGGTCAGGTTGTACGCACGCGACTCGGCGAGGGCCGCGTTGAACAAGCACCGTTCGTAGACCACCATCAGGTCGCCCTGGCCCTCGTACTGCGCGAGGAGGTCCTCGGCGACACTGACTGCGGTCCGATAGTCGGCGCGGTCGAGCGCGTGCTCGAGGATCGCGGCTTCCGGCTCGATCTCCTCGACCTGCTCGCGGATGCTCAGTAGTTGGGGGTCGTCTGGGTGGCTCTTCAACCCGTCGGCGGCCGACTCGTACGCAGCCCACCACAGGCCCTGGTCGAGCAGCGATTCCGCCCGGGTCGCCTCCTCCGGTATCGGTGTCGGAGTCGGCGGCGCGAGGCTCTCCTCGTACTTGGCGATCCGCTTGTCGATTCGTTTCTGGCCGAGACCCGAGGCAGGGAACTCACGCAGCAGGTGCAGCGCCTCGTCGACCTTGTGTTGCTTGTACAGCCGTTCCGCCTGGACCAGCACCTCGTTGATCCGGGTCGCGTCATCGACCTCCGGCTCGGAGGACAGCAATCGACCGCCGAGCCAGGCGCCGACCAAAACCACGATCAACGCCGCGCCGACCAGCCCGACCAGGCGCAGGGGAACTCGCCGTTTCAGGCGCTCGATGAGTGACATGTCGCCGAAGTCGTCGAGGTCGAGGTCATCGTCGAACAGTTCATCCCCGACGCTCTCGACGGCCGCCACCTCCCCGTCGACCGGTGCGTCGGCCCCGGGTTCGACCTCGGCTGCCGCCGAGTCACCGAACAGATCGTCGTCGAGCTCTGGCGGCTCGGCGGCCGATGGCGCCGGCGCCTCATCGGAGACGGCGGAACCTGTCGCCCGGCGATCGCCGAGCTCGCGCTCCAGCTCCTCCCGGAGCATGGCGACCTCGAGGTGGTTCGGCTGAATAGCGAGCGCCTTGTTGACGAGCAACTGGGCAGCGTCGTACTCGCCCTCGTCGAAGGCGTCGCGCGCCTTGCCTGACAGCTCGTCGACCTGTGCCGACGCCTCGGCGAGCCGCTCCTTGGCCCGTTCGATCAGGTGGGCGGCCTCGGGATGCTCGGGCTTGATCAGGAAGATCCGCGACCAGGTCGAGATCGCCTGCGCGAGGTCGCCGGCGGCGAGCGCATCCTGGCCCGCCTCGATGAAACGCTGAATCGTGGCGCCGACGTCGTCGTGCCCGTCGTCATCGGCGGCGCCGCCCGCCGGCGTGCCGCCGGGTGGTTGGCCGCCGCCTGCCTGCTCGTCGGGCGCCGAGAACAGGTCGGCGGTGTCGTCCATCGCCGGGAACGCAACGTCCTCGCTGGCGCCGAACAGCGGCGGTGCCGCGGCGTCCGA